>JBIIVF010000033.1:0-20286 GCA_044339595.1 Bacteroidia bacterium | reverse complement strand
CGTGCCTCCACCTGAGTTGATCCGAGCTACGGTGATAGAGGATCGTTTTATAGAAATTAATTGGGACAGCGTGATCAATCCCAAAGTGCCAATTGATCATTATGTAATAGAGAAATCGGAGAACGGCTCGCAATACAGCATTTGTGGGTCTTTTAACAGTGCTTTCAGCTCGAATGACCGAAATGTGAAGGTAGATGACCAAAGTTACTTTTATCGTGCTTATGCGGTAGATGTTTGCGACGATACCAGTGGCTATCACAACTTTGGAAAGACGATCCTGCTCAAAGCGGATACATCCGGAGATCAAAGACCGCTTCTATCCTGGAGCACTTATCAGGGCTGGGTTGAAGAGGTAGATTATTATACCGTTGACATCCTAAATCCGGATGGATCTTTTTCTTTGGTGGGCGATTCCAGGGCTTTGGATAGCACCTGGATTGACATGGTGACCAACCTCAATCAACGACCGGAATATTGTTACCGAATTACAGGCTTCAGAAATAGGGTGGCCGCTAAACCGGAAGTGATCAGCCAATCGAATGTCGATTGTTCACCGGTATATTCAAGGATTTATGTGCCCAATGCATTTACCCCAAACCGAGATCAGGTCAACGAAAAATTCAAAACTCCGGGAATCTACATCATTGAATATCACATCCGCATTTATAATCGCTGGGGAGAAAAGGTATTTGAAGGGTTTAACATGGACGACAACTGGGATGGCACCTATCAGGGCAAGCCTTGTCAACAGGATGCCTATGCCGTGATTGTGGAGACCATCGGTGTGGACCGGGTAAAACGAGCCCATTACGGGACAATTACTTTGTTGAGGTAATAAAAAAAGCCCCGATTTCTCGAGGCTTTTGGAATTAAACTTTTTGAATTAGTTATTCAACGGATACCAATTCGGTATCAAATATTAATGTGGCTTTTGGTGGAATGGCGCCGGGATATCCGGCTTCTCCGTATCCCAGACTGTATGGAATGATCAATTTGTATTTATCACCCACATTCATCATCGCAATGCCTTCATCCCATCCTTTGATCACACGGCCTACACCCAATTGAAATTCAATCGGTTCGCCTCTTTTAAAAGAGTTGTCGAATTCAGTGCCGTCTTGCAATTTACCGGCATAATGAACTTTTACGTTTTTGCCTTTTTCAGCTTTCGCTCCATTGCCTTTCGATTCTACTACATAATACAATCCTGTAGACGTTTTTTGCGCAGTAGGGTAAGTGGTCTTTACCCATTTTTCAAAGGCTTCTGCTTCTCCTTTGGCCGCGTCTGCCAATTTTTTTGAAAAACCGTTCACATACCCATCAAAAGCAGCTTGATCTGCTTTGAAATTTTTTGCTTTGTCACCCTTGCGAATGATTTCTAATTTGGTGATCATATCATTGGTTTTGGTAGCATTGACTACATCGAACCCTTCTACTACTTTGCCAAAAACCGTGTGCTTACCGTCTAACCAAGGCGTAGCTACGTGGGTGATAAAGAATTGACTTCCGTTGGTAGCAGGACCTGAATTGGCCATAGATAGTACCCCGGGACCGTCGTGTTTTAAAGAAGACACAATCTCATCCGGGAATTTGTAACCGGGTCCGCCCATTCCGGTTCCTTGCGGGTCACCGCCCTGAATCATAAAGTCTTGAGCATCGCCATTGGTTTTGCTGATCACTCTGTGGAATTTAAGATTGTCGTAAAAAGGGGTTCCCAACGGTTTGGCCGTATTGTTTATTTTACCTTCTGCCAATCCAACGAAATTGCACACCGTCATAGGTGTTTCTTCGAAATGCAATTTCACCAGGATCACTCCTTTGGTGGTGGTAAATTTGGCGTAAAGGCCGTCTGCAGTTTGTGCCTGAGATTGAATGGTCATGCTCATGATTAAAATGGATATAATTGATTTTAAGTATTTCATAAATTTTACTTTTTGTTGCTGTTCAGCGAATATTGTACCAATGCTGCGAATATCTTTATTTTGCTTCATCCCTACCTAATATTTTGCCCTTTAAAAATTCAAGTTCAACAAGAATCATGTTTTTTCTTTCTTCATCATTGGGTGCGATTAGTGGTAATTGATTTAAATCGGGTTGACCGGCATCTGCCCAAGCGGTATACCATACTGAACCCACCAAGTGTATGCTTTGACGCATGCGTCTCTCCACCATGCCGTTTAATTTATCGTGATATACCAGGCAAAATCGCTCGCTATATTGCTTCATTTGCGTGCTTCCGCGAGTTTCAAATTGATATTTGTCTTCTTCCTGCATTTGCTGACTGATGTTCTTTTCAAGATAAAAAACACTGTCTTTCGCCGCAAAACTTTGTCCAAAGGCTTCCCAAATGGCATAATTCAAATCGGGTAAGAGGGCTGCTCTGCCCACAAAAAAGTCATATTGTCCGCTATACAATTCCGGTAGTCGTGATTCCCATAAGGCATGGATACCCGATTGTCCTGTGAGCTGTCCATCATAGTTTTCAGTGCTGTGCAACGGCACATGTAAATCAGCGATGTAATGCCCAATATCTGCAGATAGACTCAATATCTTATCGATGTCTTTGGCTTTGAATGCCTCGGTGAGACGAAATTTCATGATTTGAATGTACCAGGGCACAATGCCATAGGTTTGTAAAGTGTCTTCGCTGTACATCAAAACGGCATCCTTCCAGAATTTTGGCACGGTGTCAATGGGAAAAGCGTGTTCAAAATGATCGGCATCGAAGTAATGCCTTACGGCTTCTTCTTTCACGGCATACCGCCGTTTGTCGGCGTTAACAGCGTTGTCTGTGATATAATCGATATTCGCTTTATAAAATCCGAACAAATCTGCCGGTAAGGTGAAAACGGCCATGCGGTTGATCTGCTTGTGGGCGTAAAATCCCCATGCAAACGAATGGGTACTGAGCAAGGAGATTGCTATCAAGAAAAACGTCTTAATGGGTTTCATCATCATTTTTGGGTTTAAGGTGATATCGAATGGTAAAATCCTCCTTCTTGATGTTTTCCTGATCATAAAACGGGTCGTCCATCCACTCATGATAAGCTCCGTCATCATCGTCATCGGTTTCGTCTTCAAAATAGGAATCATCCGGTGGACCGTGTTTGCGAAAACGAAAGGCTAAAATCAAACCGGTCACGGTCCCTGCCAAATGGCTTTCCCATGAAATATTTACAAATGGATCTACATGCCATTGAGGAAAAATTCCCCACACCATGCTGCCATAGGCGAAAATGAGAATCAATGCAAAGGCGGCCATGGTTCTGTTTTTTCTGATGATGCCGCCGGTTAACATAAACGCGACCAACCCGTAAACTACCCCACTGGCACCAATATGATTGCTGTTGGCCCCACCATATAGCCAAACACCAAATCCGGAAAAGAACCATATCAATCCAAAAATTTTCCATTTATCTTCCGGAAAAAGATAGAACAAGAATCCGGATGCGACCAAAAATGGGACTGAATTTGAAAATAAATGTCCGGCATCTCCGTGCAAAAATGGAGAAGTTAAAATGCCGATCAATCCTTTCACTTGCCTTGGTTGAATGCCCCATTCTCTAAATCCAAGTCCGTACATTTCATCAAAAAGCAGTACCACCCAGAAAAAAACAATCAGGGTTAACGGCCAAACAAGGCTTTGAATAAGGTAAAGGAAGCTTTTAAGCATTAAATGTCAATAAAGGCGTTGATCCATCCGTTGTCAAATTGCGCGCCGTAATTTTTATAGAACGAAATGGCAGGTTCATTCCAATCAAGCACTTGCCAGGTCAGTCGGGCGCAATTTTCTTCTCGTGCAAAAACCATTGTTCTTTCAAACAACAATTTGCCAATCCCGCGGTTTCGGAAGGGTTCATTTACAATCAAATCTTCGAGATAGACCGTCTTTCCTTTCCAGGTGCTGTACCTGAAATAAACCAAAGACATCCCCACTACTTGCCCATCCACTTCGGCTACAAAGGCTTGAAAATAAGGGCTTTCACCGAATCCTTCCTCCATCATTTTTTCTTCTGTATTGATTACTTCCTCCGGAGCCTTTTCAAACACTGCCAATTCGTTTATGAGCGCAAACAAAGCCGGCACATCGGTTTTAATGGCCTTTCTAATGGTTACATTTTGAAGTTCTTTCGTCATTGCTACAAATTTAACCTGCCGTTAATTTTATAGAATTAATTTGCCGTTTTATTGGATATAAAACATTCTTAATCCGATTTATGGTTATTTCGTCTTCAACTATGATGCAAAGAATTCTGATATTTTTGACGCTCATCGGCTTTTTGTCCTGTGGTTCAATCGCTCAACCTCAACCTAAGCCTCAACCTAAGCCTCATCCTCCCAAACTGGTGGTCGGCATTGTAGTGGATCAGATGCGCTACGATTATCTGGCAAGATTTAGTCAACATTTTGGCGATAGCGGATTTAACCTCATGCTCAAAAATGGCCGATCATGGAGTCAGATGCATTACAATTATTTACCCACGTTTACCGGTCCCGGACATGCCAGCATTTACACAGGCACTACGCCGTCGTTGCATGGTATTGCCGCCAATGATTGGTTTGATGTTTCGGAAATGAAGGAAGTGTATTGTGTGGCAGATCCTGCAGTAAAACCATTGGGCGATGAACAAGCAGATCCCATGTCTCCGGCTAATCTCAGAGTTTCAACAATGGGGGATCAGCTTAAAGCGGCCAATCCTACCAGTAAAGTATACGGACTTGCTTTAAAAGACAGGGGAGGCATCTTGCCGGCAGGCAAAATGGCCGATGGAGCCTTTTGGTTTGATAGCAAAAGTGGTACGATGATCAGCAGTACCTATTACGGCAAAGAACTGCAGCCGTGGGTATTGAAGTTCAACCAAAATCACCATGCCGATGCGTATTTAAAGAACGATTGGAATTTGTGTTTATCTCCTGAGGAGTTCCAATCTTTACCGGATGATTTACCGTACGAAAAATCATTTAAAGGTGAAGAAAAGCCAATATTCCCGCATAAAATATCCGATATTAAGGGTAAAGGGTTCGGAATCTTGCGGAATTTGCCCTTTGGAAATACCTATACCGCAGATTTTGCGAGAGCCTTGATTGAAGGCGAGGGTTTAGGCAAAGATGATATCACGGATTTGCTCTGTGTAAGCTTTTCAAGTCCGGATTATATCGGTCATCAATTTGGCACGCAAAGCCGCGAAGTGATGGATGCGTACATCCGTTTAGATCGTGATTTGGCTAATTTGTTTCAGTATCTCGATCAGAAGGTCGGACGGGATGCCTATGTCATGTTTTTGAGTTCCGATCATGGAGCCGCAGATCATCCGTATCATCTAAAAGATACTTGCTTTTATTCGATGGATCATATCGTACGTGACCTTAAAAGAGACCTTTTAAAAACCTTTGGTGATACCTTGATTTTGGCTGAAACCAATGATCAGTTATATATCCGTGAAGAGGCGTTGGCAAAATCAGGCATGACAACATCAGCGTTGGCGACTTGGATCAACCACCACTTGCAAGGAGATCCTTCTTTCTTAGGTGCCGTGGTGCCCGGAGATCCTTCCTGCAGCCTACCCGGAACCGGTTGCAGTCATACCTTGAATGGATTTGACCATCAAAGAAGCGGACAAATTTGGCTGCATTTCAGACCCGGATGTCTGCCTGAAATGTTTAGAAAAGGTGGAACCACCCATGGCACTTGTTATCATTACGACACCCATGTGCCTTTTTTGTTGATGGCACCGAATCTTGAGCCCGGTAAAGAAACAAATCCCGCGAAAATTACCGACATCGCACCCACTATTTGTGATATATTGGGGATCATGCATCCATCCGGCTGCACCGGTCAATCGTTGCTGCAAAAATAAACTGCCATATTTTCGGTTTTACTGACTTTTGGTCAGATTTTGTAAAATGGAAGCATTGTTGCAAAGGCACTTCCATCTAAAAAAAATATTATGCAAACAGGAAATATCAGCGTACATACCCAGAACATTTTTCCCATCATCAAGAAATTTCTCTACACCGACCACGAGATATTTATTCGTGAATTGGTGTCGAATGCGGTGGATGCTTCACAAAAACTTAAACTCATCGCATCCAGAGGAGATGCCAAGCTTCCGGAAAGCATGCGAATTGTGGTAAAGCTCGACAAAGAGAATAAAACCATCACCATCAGCGACCGTGGTATCGGCATGAATGCAGAGGAAATTGAGAAATACATCAATCAAATTGCGTTTTCAGGTGCAGAGGAGTTTTTAGAGAAGTATAAAGATGAAAAGGATCCTGCTTCCATTATCGGCCATTTTGGAATGGGTTTTTACAGCAGTTTCATGGTTTCAGACAAGGTGGAGATTTCTACTCGCAGTTACCGTGAAAATGAAATTTCTGCCCATTGGGTTTGCGAAGGTTCCACCGAGTTTGAATTGTCGGAAGGTACAAGAACAGAAAATGGAACGGATATCATATTGCACATCAATTCAGAATCAGAAGAATTTCTGAATGAATATAAGATTCAATCGCTGCTCGAAAAGTATTGTAAATATCTTCCGATAGAAATTGAGTTCAACGACAAAGTCATCAACAACATTCATCCTTTATGGAAAAAAAATCCAACAGAGTTAAAGGATGAAGACTATATCGCTTTTTATAAAGAGCTTTATCCATACGAAGAAGATCCTCTTTTTTGGATACATCTGAATGTGGATTATCCCTTTAACCTGACCGGAGTATTGTTCTTCCCGAAAGTGAAGCAAGAAATGGATCCCTTCAAAAAGAGAATCCAATTGTATTGCAATCAAGTGTATGTAACCGATCAGGTTGAACAGGTGGTGCCGGATTTTCTGATGCTATTGAGAGGCGTGATTGATTCGCCGGATATTCCGTTGAACGTTTCCAGAAGTGCTTTACAAGCGGATGGAAATGTGAAGAAAATCACCTCCCATATCAGCAAAAAAGTAGCGGATAAACTTCATGATATCTTTAAAAAGGACCGTGCAGCATTCGAATTAAAATGGGATGGGATGAGTGTTTTTGTGAAATATGGCATGCTGAGCGACGAAAAATTTGCAGAAAAAGCATCCTCCTTTGTTTTACTCAAGAATTCCAATCAGAAGTATTTTACCCTCGAAGAATATCAAGATCATATCAAAGCAAATCAAACCGATAAGGACAATAAATTCGTGTATTTGTATTCCGGAAACCCTGAACTGCAGCATCTGCAGATCGAAACCGTAAAAAGTAAAGGATACGATGTATTGTTGATGAACGAAATGATTGACGTTCATTTTGTCGGGCATTTAGAGCAAAAAATCACGGATTCTGTATTCAAACGCGTAGATGCTGAACACATCGATAAACTGATTGACAAAGGCGAAACCAAAGAATCGGTGCTCAGCGCCAAGGCCATAAAAAGTTTGACTAAATCATTTGAAGAGCAATTGAATAAAGAGCGTTATGAACTTCAAACTGCCCCATTGTCTGCCGGAGATCCTTTTATCAGCATCACCAAATCAGAATGGGAGAGAAGGATGAAGGAAATGGAAGCTATGCGTGGAAGTGAGATGTCGTTTATGGGTTCTTTGCCGGATAGGTATCAAGTGATCGTGAACACCAATCATCCTCTGGCGGGAAAAATCGCAGATGAAAAGAATGCAGATTTGCGCAATGACCTTACAAAACAAAGTCTTGATTTGGCCCTTTTGTCGAACAATATGCTTACCGGAGCTGCGTTGAGTGAATTTGTGAAACGTTCGACTGACCTACTCGTTCGGTAGTTGAGCTTCTTGGTTATTAAAAAAATGTAATTAAACAAGTAAATAAGATGGTATATTCTCACCACATTTGCCACCTAATGCAGTATTCGTGAAATTCCCCTCCATTATATCATCCAAACTACCCAATGCCGGCACCACCATCTTTACGGTGATGACAGGCTTAGCCAAGGAGCATGGGGCTATAAACCTATCGCAAGGTTTTCCTGACTTTCCGTGTTCTCCAAAACTGATAGAGAAAGTGAACAAGTATATGAAGCTCGGTCACAATCAATATGCTCCCATGCAAGGCATTCTTGAATTGCGGGAGACCATCGCCTTGAAAACCCAGGAATTATATGGTCCGAACTATGATCCGATTTCTGAAATAACCATCACTCCGGGAGGCACGCTTGCTATTTATGCAGCCATTACGGCGGTTGTAAAAGATGGGGATGAAGTAATTGTGATTGAACCGGCGTATGATTCATATATACCAGCCATTGAATTAAACGGTGGAAAGGCCGTCAGGGTTGAAATGAGGCATCCAGAATACAAGGTCGATTGGGAAGAGGTGAAGAAGCTCATCAATTTCAAAACCCGGATGATCATCATCAATACACCGCATAATCCAACCGGTGCCGTTTTGTCGAAAGAAGGGGTGCAAGCACTGCAAAAACTCGTAGCGAATACGGATATCATCATATTGAGTGATGAAGTATATGAACACATCATTTTCGACAATGAAAAGCATGAAAGCATGGCCCGTTACCCCAAACTGGCAGAAAGAAGCTTTATCATCAATTCATTTGGAAAAACGTATCACACCACAGGTTGGAAAATGGGGTATGTTTTAGCACCGGCCAACTTGACTGAACAATTCAGACGGGTTTATCAATTCATGGTATTTAGCGCCAATACGCCCATTCAATATGCCTTGAACGATATTTTGAAAGATCGGAATAGTTATCTCGAACTATCTGCATTCTATCAGGAAAAACGTGATTATTTTCAAAAAATGATTCGTGGCTCAAGGTTCGAAGTGCTCAATTGTCATGGTAGCTACTTTCAATTGCTTGGATACAAAAATATCAGTGAAGAAAACGATCTAGAATTTGCCAAAAAAATGGTGATAGAGCATAAATTAGCAGCGGTTCCGGTAAGTGTTTTCTACCGCATGAAAAAAGACGACAAAGTACTTCGATTTTGCTTTGCTAAAGAAAAAGAAACGCTTGAAAGGGCGGCTGAAATTATCTGTAAATTATGAAATTTGCGCTGCTTCAGACTCACCTGTATTGGGAAGATAAATCAGCCAACCTAACTAATTTTAGTAGCATCATTCGTAGCACTTCTCAGAAAACAGACATCATTGTTTTACCGGAAATGTTCTCCACCGGATTTTCTATGAATACGGTTTTGGCTGAGCCCATGGAAGGCGAAAGTTTGAAATGGCTTCGCGAAATTTCGATGCATTCAAACGCTTTGATTTGCGGAAGTCTGATGATTGTGGAAGAAGAAAAAGTTTACAATCGCTTTATTGCCATTTATCAGGGAGAAATCCTTCACACTTACGATAAAAGACATTTATTTCGGATGGCAGGAGAGGATGAACACTTCGCTTCAGGCAACCTTCGAAATTCCTTTGATTATAAGGGATGGCGCATCAGACCCAATATCTGTTATGACTTAAGATTTCCTGTTTGGTCGCGAAATGATGACAACTTTGATGTTTATCTGAATGTGGCCAACTGGCCCGATCGACGCATTCTTCACTGGAAAGCGCTACTTGCTGCCAGGGCCATTGAGAATCAATGCTTTGCTATCGGCGTAAACCGAATAGGTACCGATGGGAAAGGGATTTTATATTCCGGTGGAACCGCGGTTTTTGATTTCAACGGTTCGCCATTAGCGGATAGCCAGGAAGACACTGTTTTGTATGTTGATCTAAAAAAACAAGATCTCGAAAAAATCAGGACTGAGTTTCCGGTTTGGAAAGACCGGGATGCGTTTCAGGTTTGAATAGCCACTGATAAATTAATTGCTTAAAAATAGGATTAGCCGTAATTTCTTCAATGAAATCTTTAAAGGAAGCAGTCCAATTAATACTTAGGCTAGAAAACGGTTCCTGATCAAATTTTCAATCTGAAATCCTAATATCAATCATTGCAGAATGCTTGCGCGCTGGCCTGACAGGAATGCGGGCGTGGGTTGGATGTGAATTACGCATGAGATTAGTCCATCGTCAAAAGTCCCGCAACTGCGGGATTTGGTTGTGAATGTTGGAAATGGATCTTGATTTTTGAATTCATTATCTTTTCAACTGATAACAACAGGTTACTTAGAATCAATAGTTCACAAATCCTCCCTTTTGGCTGATGGACTTCTCATGCGGAAGAGCGGGCGGGAGCTTATTCCTGTCGAAGCGTTTTTGTTACTTTTTGCACTCAAAAAGTAAGAAAATAAGATTGTACCACAAACGATTAGAATAGTAACTCTCCTTAAAGAGGGGATAAATTTTCCATCTCAAAAGAATTTACCCAAGATCCAACACTGAAAGCTAGAAAAATCGCCCAATGCAATCCTAATTTAGAGAAATTATTTGAGCAAATTATTCCGGCTGACCCAATGCGCAAAACAGGACAGGATTCGATAAAGGCGGAAATATCTTTTTATCGCTAAATTTGCCAACTTTATGGCCATCAAGATAAAAACACCTGAACAAATTGCGGGCATTCGCAAAAGCTGCCAATTGGCGGCAGAGACCCTGAAATATCTTGAACAATTCGCCATAGCAGGCACTACCACCGGTTTTATCAATCAAAAGGCGCATGAATTCATGTTGCAGCACAATGCAAAACCAGCCACTTTGGGCTATCATGGCTATCCTGCCAGCATTTGCACATCTGTGAATGATGTGATATGTCATGGAATTCCCGGTAATTATGTCTTAAAAGATGGAGATATCCTGAACATAGATGCTACTGCCATTTTGGATGGCTATTATGGAGATACCTGCAAGATGTATCCGATTGGAGAAGTCAGTAAAGAAGCCGAAGACTTAATGCGCATAACCCGTGAATGTTTGCGCATCGGAATGGAACAATGTACGCCGGATGGAAGATTGGGAAATATTGGGTACTACATCAACGAACATGCCCAAAAACATGGCTACAGTGTGGTTTATCAATTTTGTGGTCATGGGGTGGGAATCAAATTTCACGAAGACCCGGAAGTAGCGCATATCTCAGAGAAAAATACCGGTCCAAAATTGAAACCGGGAATGATATTCACCATCGAACCCATGATCAATGCCGGAAAGGCAAGAGCCAAGATTGATAAAGTAGATGGCTGGACAGCCCGAACCATAGACGGTCGATTGTCGGCCCAATACGAACACACTATTTTAATCACCGAATCCGGCTTTGAGGCAATGACGGATGTTTATGGCGAATTTTAATTCGGATGTTTACCCTCAATGCTTGGGCCATCCGGATTTTAGCACAAAAACTCCATGAAAAATTTAAAAATGCCCGGCTAATTTCCTGTTTTAGCAGTTCAAAAGAGGATTGGTTTCTTCAGACTAATCAAGGGATCATTCAAATTCAATTTTTTCAACAAATTCCCTATTTCTTATTTCCGGAATCAACTGCAATGCCGGTAAAAAAGAGACTTCCGTTTATAAAATTTGAAACGGAAGAAAAGATTCAATCCATTCATGCAGTAGAAGGAGACCGCGCGTTTTGGATAGAAATGAACCATTTTCAGATCTTATTCAACCTATTTGGCAGTAGAAGTGAGATATTCCTGTTTGAAGATTTTAAACCGGTAAAGCGATTCAGAAAACCGGCCGAACCAATGATTGAATGGCCATCATTTAATGTGAATGAAACCGCAAAAGCAGCGCCTGTCGACGCAAAGGATTTTTTGATGCTGAGTCAAAGGGTGAAAACTTTTCCGGATTTTCTGGAGACAGAAGCCACCGAGAGGAATTTCTTTCATGGTCGCCCGATGGCAGAAGTTCATGATTTTCTAAAGAACTCATTTTCAGGGAAATGGTATTTACATCCGGGGATGCCGCCAACTTTGTCCTTGTCAGATGGATCAAGTGCGACCGCTTTTGATAATCCTTTGGAGGCAGTGCAGTCTTTTTCTACCCAAAGCTTGCGGGTTTTGCGTTTTGAAGCGCGCAAAAATGCGGCAGTGTTGACTGTAAAAACTCAAATTAAAAAACTGGAGCAGAAAATAAAAAGTCTTGAAACTACCCTGAATCGACGCAATACCCAAACCGGATTCAGTCAGATGGGGGATATTTTAATGGCCAATTTGCATGTCCTTTCCAAAGGAATGAAAGATGCGCTTTTATTCAATTTTTACTCCAACAGTGACGAGAAGATTCCCCTAAAACCGGAATTGAACCCGCAGCAAAATGCAGAGCGGTATTATCGGAAAGGGAAACAAGAGCATGTCGAAATAAGCTTTCTGAAAAGGACTTTAGACGAACTTCAAGCACAGCTTCTTCAAGCAAAAAGAAAGCTGGATGAACTTGAATTGGTTGAAAAGCATGTACAATTTGAGCCGTCTGTTGAGCCCCTTCAACTTCAAGCGAAGCGGAAAATATTTGTATTTGAAGTAGAAGGATATGAAATATGGGTGGGTAGAAACGCCAAGGAGAATGATGAATTGCTGCGACTATCTCACAAAAACGACCTTTGGTTGCATGCTCGAGACATCAGAGGCTCGCATGTGATCATTCGATGCGGAAATCGCCCCAAACCACCTGAAATCGTTTTAGAGAGAGCAGCACAGCTCGCCGCCTACAACAGCGGTGCAAAAGGCAGTGAATGGGTACCTGTGATGATCGCAGAACGCAAGCATGTGCGCAAGAAAAAAGGATTGGCCGTGGGTGAAGTGATGGTAGAGCGAGAAACGACGGTGATGGCTGAACCGGTGAAGTGAAGGTAGGGGTTAATGTTAGATTTTGCTTTTACAATCCTTACAGAGGGTCGGATCCACCGTGTCAATGGTACGAATGCTTTCAGCGGCATCTTTCATCACACATCGAATGCTTTTGCAATGAGGAAGTCCTAAGTTGTGCCCGAATTCATGCAAAGCTACCTTTTTCAATCTTTCCAGGCGCACCGGATCATTCGGGTGTTTCAGCCTGAAATCTGATACTACATTGCAACAGCCCGGGCGGTATCCCAGTCCAAATATTCCCCAATCCTGATAGCGTTCTGCCGGTTTTTTGATGCTTCCATTCGTTTCTTCTTTTGTGGTACTGATGTCTTTCGATGTGACCGCCAAAACATGGCTGAGCGTTTCCGGTTTGTTTTGTTTCAACCAAGCCAAAAGGATATCCGCCCGATATCTGGGCGATTTAATTTGGGTGAAAGCGTGTTTTGGCAGCGGTAAAGGTTTTAAAATCTGAACTTCAGAGCCATAATAACGGGCAATCACGGCTGCTATGCTGTCGATGTTTTTTTGAGGAATGTTTCCAAGGGGCTGTATTCCGACGGTCTTGCGGGGTGATCCGATGTTAATCTTCATCGAAAAAACGGAAAAAGAGGAGGTTGAATCATTTGAATGACAACCGGTTATCAATCCAAACACTGCTATAAAAATGATCAGAAATAGGGTGTTTACTTTCACAGGAAGTGCAAAATTAGGGTAAAATAGAAGAAGGTGTTTAAAAGGATTGAGGGAATTGGACAAAAATATAGAACATCAACCCAAGCGTGTATGGATATTGAAAACGCTGAAAAATTACCCCCTAAAGTCAAAGAAAGGTAAACGAATACTCATTAAACACTCCAATTTTGTCCCGTAAAAATCGGGGACACTTCACAGCGTTTTTAAAGGATCAATTTATCCGATTATTCCGCCTTTTCGGATCCGATTATTACTTAATGATTGAATTTTGAAATGTTTATTATTTGATCAATTTCTTGAGCCAATTGGAAATCTTTAACGGTTAAGCCATCAACATCATGCGTTTTCAGGGTTATAATAACTTTATTGTAAATGTTTTCCCAATTAGGATGATGTACATATTTTTCAGCAATCAGAGCGACGGAAGTCATAAATGAGAATGCTTGGACAAAATCCTGAAAACGGAATACCCTTGAAATAGCGTTATTTTTTAGCACCCAGGCATGATCAATCCCTTTTATTCTGGCTTGAATTTCGTTTTTGCTTAGTTTATTCAATGTGACTATTTTTATTTTCGGTTTAATTATATAAGGTTGCACCGCGACAAGCGGATAACATAAATTTGGATCCGAAATTTAACTAAAGTGATTCGACAAATCAACTAAATTCAAGGGAACAACAAACCGCGGTTTGATAAACTGAGCAGCTTCTTGACCTGATGCTGGGTTACCCACGTGTTGTAAAAGCTCGCCAAAAAATTCACAAAAAAAAGCCCGGATTTCTTCGAGCTTTTTCTAACACGTGGTAGCGGGGAGCGGAATCGAACCGCCGACCTTAGGGTTATGAATCCTACGCTCTAACCATCTGAGCTACCCCGCCGTTATAAAGGTCGGCAAAAATAAGGATTCACATTTTTTTTACCAACATGCTTTTCAAATTTTTTATGACCTATCCAAATTGTAATTTTGAAAGCATAAAATGATCTATAGAAGCAAAGCTCCCCTTCGTTTAGGATTGGCCGGCGGTGGCACGGACGTTTCTCCTTATTGCGATTTGTTCGGAGGTTCTATCCTCAATGCGGCCATTAACATGTATGCCTATGCCACCATTGAGCCCTTAGGTGAACCTTTTATCGAAATACATGCCGTGGATAGAAATGAACGATACCGCTATCCCAGTGATCTAAATTTGCCCATAAACGGTCAACTAGACTTACTCAAAGGGGTTTACAACCGGATTGTAAAGGATTATAATCTAACACCGCAATCGTTTAGATTAACAACTTACGTAGATGCACCCGCCGGATCAGGATTAGGGTCATCTTCCACCCTCGTGGTAGCTATTTTGGGTGCCTTCGCCGAATGGCTCCAATTGCCTTTGGGCGAATATGATATGGCCCACTTGGCCTATGAAATTGAAAGACTCGATTTAGGACTTTCCGGTGGTAGGCAAGACCAATATGCGGCTACTTTCGGCGGCTTTAATTTTATGGAGTTCTACAAAGAAGACAAAGTGATTGTGAACCCGCTGAGGATTAAGCAAAAATATATCTCTGAATTGCAACACAATCTAGTTTTGCTCTACACGGGTACGAGTCGAGAATCAGCCGAAATCATTCGCAAGCAAAGCAAAAATATCGACAGCCATGATGTCTCAGCACTGGATGCCAGCCACAATTTGAAAGAGCAAAGCATCATGATGAAGGAAGCGCTGCTCACCGGTAAGTTGGATCTCATTGGTGAAATTTTGCATTTCGGATGGGAAAACAAAAAGAAAATTGCGAGTGGCATCTCTAATCCGATGATTGAAGAAATTTATGAAACCGCGATCCGTGCAGGTGCTAACGGTGGGAAAATAAGTGGAGCAGGAGGAGGAGGTTTCATCATTTTTTATTGTCCTGGGAACAGCCGGTGGTCGGTCATCGAATCCTTGAAATCGCTCCAACTCGTTTTGCAACCCTACGCATTCAGCAAGGAAGGTCTTTATAGCTACAGTGTATGACATTGCCCGACATCGTCATTCTGGCAGGCGGTAAAGGCACCCGATTGCGATCTGTGGTAGCAGACTTGCCGAAACCCATGGCTCCGGTTGCAGGGAGTCCATTTCTCTACTATCTACTGCAATTTCTTCAAGCCAAAGGAGCGCGAAGAATCATCCTGGCCACAGGCTACATGCACCAGTCTATCGAAAGTTATTTTGGAGATCGTTTTGGCAACCTTGAATTGGTTTATTCAGTTGAAAATGAACCTCTTGGAACCGGTGGGGCGATAAAAAAGGCGATAGGACTTTGCCAATCGAAACAGGTGATGGTGTACAATGGCGACACACTTTTTCTGGAAAATCCTGCTTCACTCGTTGATTTTCAGAAGGAATCAACCGCTGATATTTCAATTTTCTTAAAGCCGATGAACCATCCGGATCGATATGGAACAGTTGAAATGGATGGGAATGTCATCACCCGTTTCAAAGAAAAGGATCCGGATTTGAGTGAAGGATTGATCAATGCAGGAGTGTATTGTTTTTCTTCGGATTTGCTCTCTTCCATCCAACCACCGATATTTTCCTTTGAGCAAGAAGTTTTGGAACCTTATGCTAAATTGAAGAAAATATCCGGATACATTTCCGACGCCTATTTTATTGATATTGGGATCCCTGAAGATTATGAAAAAGCCAACCAAACTTTCGGAAATCTGGTCTATTGACAAGAGCTGGACATTGTTTCTCGACAGGGATGGGGTGATTAATCAACGACTGCAGCATGATTACGTCAAAAAAGTTGAAGAATTTCAAATTCTACCCGGGGTATTGGAAGCCATAGAACACGCATCGGAAATATTCGGACGCATTATTGTTGTCACTAATCAGCAAGGCATAGGAAAGGGATTGATGACCATTCAAGACCTGGCAGCCATTCATGACTATTTGATAAAGCAAGTGGCCAAGTCAGGTGGCAAAATCGATGCAATCTATTTCAGTCCGCACCTTACTTCTGAGAATAGTCCCATGAGAAAACCCGAAATCGGTATGGCGCATTTGGCAAGACTGGATTTTCCTGAAATAGATTTTACCAAAAGTATCATGGCAGGAGACTCCTTGAGCGACATTGAATTTGGAAAAAATACGGGCGCGAAAACGGTTTTTATTGAATCAGAAATTTCTCCGGCCGCAGCGCAATTAGCGGATGTTTGTTTCCCGAATTTGGCCCTCTTTGTAAAAGAAATATAATCTTTTAACGAATTTTAGGATTTTTCGTGAATCCGTCAAACGAAATATGCTGATTTTGGGTTATCTTAGTACAAAATTTGAAAACCCGCTCTCTCATATCGAGATTTTCGCTGCTGTTCTTCTTGCTTTTAATGGCGTCTTTTTCTCATGCAACCCATTTGGTTGGAGGATATATGAGCTATCGATATGTTGGGCCGTTGCCAAATGGTTTGATTCGCTATTTTGTGACCCTCAATATCTATCGTGATTGTAATCAAAGCGATGTTCAATTTGATGACCGTATCGAAATTGGTATCCATTTCCACAATACCAACAAAGATCTTTACAACATTGCCAATTTCCCATTGCTGACGCGACGAAAAGTAGAGCCTCCCGGAAATATTGATTGTGACTACTACAAGAAAAATGTTTGTATAGAAGAGGGTTTCTATCAGGGAAACGTAGATGTAGCTCCCAGTGCAGTAGGGTATTTGCTCACTTATGTGCGCTGTTGCCGAAACAATCAGGATAACCTTCCAAGTGATGGCAGTCAGCCGTATTTGGGACAAACATACTATTGTCAAATCCCGCCCACCAGTATCGTGAACAGTTCACCGACATTCTCTGGAGTTCCATCTCCATACATGTGTGCCAGAGACACCACCAATATTCTTAATTCAGCCATAGACATTGATGGGGATGAATTGGTCTATAAGATTGCCCTTCCATATCAAGGCGGAAGTCCAACCCAAACGGGCGCTTCTCCCACACCTCCAAACAACCTTAAATTGCCGATAGACCCTGTGGTTTATCGTCCGGGCTATTCTTTCACCCAACCTTTTGGGGCAGGCGGGATGGCCGATGTGAATAGTTTTAATGGGCTTACTGCCTTATTTGCACCCAGAGAGGGGAGCTACGTTATTGCCATTGAGGTTCAGGAATTCAGGCAGGGTAAATTACTTAGTGCAGTCAGACTCGACCTGCAAATATTGGTATTGAATTGTCCGCCGAATAATGCACCCAGAATAACCACATCGCAGGTAGATTATGAGGTGGAAGCCGGGGCACAAATTTGTTTCGATGTTTCGGCTTCAGATCGTGATTTAGATATCGTTTCTATTTTGGGAAAAGGCGATATCATAAACGGAACGAACGGTTACAAAGGCCCGAAAGCAACATTTAGTAAGAATTTTGCTCAAGGGGTGGTAACCTCCAGATTTTGCTGGCAAACTACCTGTGATTTGCCTACAGATCGTCCATACATCTTCACCGCAGAAGCATGGGATGATGGTTGTCCGCCAAAATTTGATAACAAGAACTTTAATATCACCATCAAACCATTCAAAGGCGCTGATGGAATTAGCGGTCCGGATCCGGTTTGTAATTTTAGCAAGGGTAATATTTATACTGCTTTAAACACCAAAAATGGCTCTACTTTTGAGTGGACTGTAACCGGAGGAGATATCATTGGACCCTCTAACGGAAAGTCTATCTCAGTGAACTGGAATGTAGAAGGAACGGGCATTGTGAGTGTAACAGAAATTAGCCAAAATGGTTGCACAGGCGAAAAAGTAAACCGAAGTATTTCGATTCGACCAAGTCCGGCATTGCCGAAAATAACCGGCCGTGATACGGTATGTATGGGCGTGTTGAATGAACCGTATTCTGTCGTCTTAAATGCAGGGTCGAGTTACAAATGGGGTGTTCAAAACGGATCCATGACCAGCACTGCTGAAAAAGCTCAGGTTACTTGGAATACCAAAGGCCAAGGACAAATTTGGGCGGTTGAAACCACCGTGAATGGTTGCCCGAGTGATACTGCTTTTAAATACGTAAACATCAGAAAACCGGAACCCATGATTGACGGGACTTACTCTGTATGCCCGAACATTCAAGGAATTACCTATCGCTCCTTGGGCGATTGGGGCAGCACCTATCAATGGAACATTTTGGGAGGAACTCAAGCAACCGGCGGGAATTCGAATGCTATCACCATCAATTGGGGATCTCAAGGTACCGGAAGAATTGAAGTAGTGGAAACAGATCGATTCGGATGTAAAAGTGATCTCGTCTTTACCTTGGTTCAAAAAGATTATGTGCTGCAAGGGGTGACTCCGGTTGGTAAAACAGCAGTTTGCGAATTTGATAAAGGGGTCGATTACCTTGTTAAGCTATCAGAGAAGAGCAGTTATCATTGGAGCATCATCGGTGGCATGCAAGTTTCAGGTGACACGTCGAAAAACATAAAAGTGGATTGGGGAGCAGCAGGACCTGCAAGAGTAGGGGTACAGGAACGTTCTTTCGATCCGGTAAATATGCGTGTATGTTCGAGTGCCGTCAATTTTATTGATGTGATCAAACATCCACTGCCCGTTGCAGATCAGATTGAAGGTGATATGGATTTGTGTCAAACCACCACCAATACAACCTATCAAATCATTGGGTTTGCCGGTTCTGTTTATCAATGGAGACTGAATGGGAACGTTCAATCGTCCACTTCAAATACCATCAATATCCTTTGGAATGTACCCGGTACCTATACCTTATCCGTGCTGGAAACAACCCTCCAGGGTTGCCCGGGCCAATGGGTGGATACCACCATTTATATTCGCCCGAAACCAACCACGCAAGGAATTTTCGGATTGCAAGTGTTGTGCATGCCCGATATTGGCAATGCGGTGTATCATGTGACCGGATTTTTGAATTCGCAATATAATTGGCAGATTTCCGGGGGCAATATTTTATCCGGACAAGGAACCGATTCAGTGGTTATTGATTGGAGCAATACCCGCAATGCGACGTTAGAATTTCATGAAATATCGGAATACGGTTGTTTGGGAGACTCCCTCAAATTACCTGTCTATATCAATGACATGCAAGTTGAATTGGAAGTAATTTCAGTGGGTTTTCCGGATGATCGAATGCATTCATATTGGAAATTGGGCGAGGATAAAATCAATGATCAGCCTTTTGTGATTGAGAAAAGGAAAGCAGGTACCGGCGATTTTTGGCAAACTGCCGGTGAAATAAGTCCGGTCATTAACAATTACCTGGATAAGCCCATCAATACGGATGAATTTCCATATGAATTCAGGATTCGTGCAACAGACCTTTGCGGCAATGCGCGTTTATCGGACATTCATACCAATATCTGGCTCAGCGGACAACAATCTGAGGAAGATTTGTCACTCCTTTTGAAATTTACGCCCTATTTAGGGTGGAAAAATGGCGTGGATCGGTTTGAATTGTTCAAGCGTTCGAATGGTCAAAATGACTTTGAATTTTTGAGCGATGTTTCACCGGAGTCGAGTATTTCTCTTCCAAATTCAGTGACCAGTTTTCAGGATTGTTTCAGAATTAAAGGATATGAATCCGGAGGGAATCAAAAAGTGACTTGGTCGAATGATATTTGTTTCTACTACACACCCAGTGTGTTCATTCCCAATGCTTTTACGCCGAACAATGATGCCTTGAATGAGGGATTTAAAGCAGTAACGATTGCCGTAAATAAGTTCGAATTGGCTGTGTTTAACCGATGGGGTGAGAAGGTTTTTGAGACCTTTCAAACGGATAAGGCTTGGGATGGAATCTATAACGGCAGTCAAGCCCAGGCGGGTGTTTATATGTACACCCTTAAATTTACGGATTTTGAAAACAGGCCTTACTATAAAAGTGGAACCGTACATCTGAT
>JBIIVF010000145.1:0-5756 GCA_044339595.1 Bacteroidia bacterium | reverse complement strand
GGATGCAAGGTCCCGGGAATAAAAGCCGCTACATTCCTTGATACATAATCCCTTTTAAATTCATTTTGAATGGAAATTTGCAGCATTTCACCCTTGTTCAACCTGCCCGGTAACACCTGCACTCCCTTCGGGCCCGATACCGTCATGCTCACACTCCAGGTGAGCTTGGGTACGACCTCCACCAAGCACGGACCGGCAAATTTCTTCCGGACGGCATCCCTCCTTTCCTTCATAGTGCTTCCGGCCGATAGCGTGTCTAAAATGATCACTGCTTTTGCCGGTTTGCCTCGCAACAGACGACGGAACTTTCTTTCAGACGACAAATAAGCTTCATCCACCCAAACCACTTTTTTAAACGATTGATCGATGGAAGCGGATCCGGGAAATGGGATAAAATCAACCCCCGCCTGCAAAGATTTAGTACCGGATTTAACCATCGGTTCCACAGGAAAGGTATTCACATTCAGACTAAAAGCATGATAATAATCGGGGGAGAGGGGTTTCATGCCAAAGGACTTAAATGCCTTCTGAATATAGGCTGCTGCCTTTTGATCGCCGTCTTTCAAATATCCCCTTCCAAAGAATTCCGGGCTGCTGAGGGTGTCTATCACTCCCTGAGCAAAGTTTCGGTTTTGTGCCAATACCGACTTACAAAAAATAAGCATTACCGCCACAGAAATGATAATTTTGCCTTTATACTTCATCCCTTCAAACCTAAAAAAATGAACGCACACTTCGCTCAATTTTCATGCATAATCCTGAAATAGCCATTATAGGGGGAGGTGCCGCCGGTTTTTTTGCCGCTATTCAGCTCGCCAAACTGCTGCCGAATGCCCGAATGGTCATTTTTGAACAATCCGGTGAGGTACTTCAAAAGGTAAAAATCAGTGGTGGCGGACGATGCAATGTTACGCATGCCTGTTATGAACCGAAAGAACTGGTCAAGCATTATCCCCGTGGGGAAAAGGAATTGCTGGGGCCGTTTCACAAATTCGGACCGGCAGAAATGACCGCATGGCTCGAAAAAGAGGGGGTGAGATTAAAAACTGAATCGGATGGTCGTATTTTCCCTCAAAGCGACTCCTCCCAAACCATCATCGATTGCTTTTTGTACCTCACCCGGAAGGCAGGGATTTCGGTTCGTAAAAAGGAAGGCTTGAAAGACTTGCAAAAACAAGGTGACCGATGGACCCTTACGACTACCGTTGACACCTATGCATTCGACCAAATTTTACTGGCCTGTGGCAGCAACAAACAAATCTGGGATATGTTGGCTCGTCTCGGGCACACCATAGTTCCTCCGGTGCCCAGTTTGTTCACCTTTAACATCGATTCAATTTGGCTAAAGGCACTGCAGGGGATTTCCGTAAACAAAGTGAGCCTCCGCATAGAAAAAGCAAATTTAAGTTCAGAAGGGCCGCTGTTGATTACCCATTGGGGGCTCAGTGGACCGGCCATACTCAAGCTTTCTGCCTGGGGTGCACGTGAACTGGCAGACTTGCAATACAAATTTGAGCTCACCCTCAATTGGTTTGCGGAGCCCACGGAAAATGTACGGTTCCTACTTAAAAAGTTTGGCAGTGAAAACCGCGAAAAACAGGTAGATACCCTCGCTCCGGGCCTTCTGCCCAAAAGACTATGGCAAAGGCTATGTGCTGATTTTGCGCTATTGCCCGGCTGCAAATGGAAACACCTGCAGGAGAACGATTACCGTGAAATGGCGGAAAACCTCACCCATCAAAGATTTCAGGTGAACGGTAAAAGCACCTTTAAAGATGAATTTGTGACCGCAGGAGGGGTTGCCCTGAATGAAATACAATTCAGCAACATGCAAAGTAAATTGCACCCCGGACTCTATTTTGCCGGCGAAGTCATCAATGTAGATGCCATCACCGGTGGATTTAACTTTCAAAATGCCTGGACTACAGCCTTTCTAGCTGCCCAGGGAATGGCCGTTGAATACGCATGAGCTGGCAAACCATCATTGAAATTGCGGTTACGGCCATGAACGTGCTGTTCTTGCTGATGCTCATGCGGGAAATGCGCATGGCATGGATCTGGGGCGGATTGGCCTCTTTGTTCAGCATCGCGTTGTTTATCGATGGAAAACTGTATGCCGAAGCCATATTGTATCTGTATTATGTAGGTATCGCCGTGTATTCGTTTCATCGATGGAAAATCACCGATCTCCTGCCGATCAAAATCCACGAATGGAACTTTCTAAAAACCCTTAAAGCCATCCTGATTGGCGCAGCGGGCACGCTCATGTTGGGTGCCTTTTTTAGTCGCTATACCGATGCATCCTATCCCTATTTTGATGCCTTCACCACGGCTTTCAGCTTTGTGGCGACCTATATGGAAGCCCGTAAAATACGATCTGCCTGGGTGTGGTGGTTTGTCTTGAATCTTGCATCTGCACGACTCTATTACCTCAAAGACCTCAACATATTGGCCGCACAAATGGTCTTTTTTGCCTTGCTTTGCATCGGTGGATTCATTCAATGGAATCGCCGTATGAAAATGGAAACGACATGAACGGATGGTGTAAGGTAATTGTGCTTCCGGTTTGGTTAAGATGGCTCATTCATCGCCAATATTCAGCAGCGGCAGTGTGGCCGTTCGTGATCATCCGTGATCTTAAATTCTGCACCCCGGTGATCATCCATCACGAACAAATTCATCTAAAACAACAAATCGAATTGGGTATCCTTCCCTTTCATATCATCTATCTTTCTGAATACTTCTATCACAGAATCAATGGCAAATCGCACCACGATGCGTATATGTCTATCAGTTTTGAAAAGGAAGCTTACAAGTTTGAGAAAAATCCGGGCTACTTGCAAGAGAGAAAGCTATGGGCGATGTGGCGGAATTGAGATTTTACCTTCTACCAATTTTTTATGCTTTTCATTTTGTGTTTCAATTTTTCAAAATCATCAACTTCTTCACCCATTTGCCCTCGGCTCCATGCAGGGTAATGAAATACGTCCCATTGGCGAAGCCTAAAGTATTGACAGTGATCTCATTTTGACCGGGTTTGAGCCGGGTAGGTATCGATTCCACTTTTTTGACTATTTTGACCAAATAGTTTTGTAAAACTACTAGCAGGTGTTTATTTGAAGAAAGATACCCTAAGATTTTGATGAGTTTATAAGGACAGAAAGAACCAACAGGGTCAAAAAAATATAGACGAAACAAATTTATAATCGTTCTAATCTGTCACTATTCAAATGATCTATAAGGTGAAATATGGCAACTCAGCACCCGGCCTGCACAAGAAGTTAAGCCCAGTGAATTAACCTACTGAAAATGGTTGAAAAATTTAATTACGAAAGAAATGAAAATTATTAGCAAAATCAGTCTGTTACTAGTTCTGTGCATTATCTCTAGTAACTAACGCATCAGCAGAAAGAATTAAAAAGCATCGAGATCAAATTAGATTTGGTTATGACAAGGTTGAATCTGTAGAGGTTTATTCAGTTGGGAATGACGGGATCCCGGTTCACGTTCGCACCGATGTTTATTGCAAAAACTCAGGTTCCGACAGGTGTCGTTAGAATAGCTCCGCAATACTAAATCCAACATACGAATTGGATGTTTTCGGAACTGAATTTACTTCAGCTGAGAAAATTGTAGCCGAAAATATTTTGGTTAATGGTGATGGTCAAATTGAAGCAGGGATTAGTTCTGGCACAATTTCCCAAACCGTCCAATTTACTAATATTTCAAACGGACAAACTTACTATCGGACGTTTACATATGTATGGTATACTAATACAGACGGAAGCATAAACAGTTCATTAAATATTTCAAATCCATTTTAAATTAATGCAATAAAATCATGAAATTAAAAGTTATATTAATAATCGTATTGGCTTTCATTGCGGCCGATTGTTCTGCTTACAAGTTGATAATTAACAAGACAAAATTAGACGGGGACGGAAGTGGCCTTTATGGCAATGTTTATAGAAACGTGACAGATGAAACCGTTAACATTGAAGGTGTACCGGTTCTTCAGACAAGAACGATTAGTATATTCTGTCAAGGTTCTGGATCAAATTCCTGTCCGAATAATATTGCTTATAATGGCCAAGGAAATGGAGAACAACCGCAACTTTCAGAACTATTCTCGTTGGAGGCTATAAATGCAGCACAAGCATTATTAAATAATGCTGATGTGCAAAGTTCTTCTGGACAAGGAAATGGAAACGATAGTGGCACAATTGTAACCCCTGACGGTATATCTTATCTATATTCGGTTACTTGGAATACAAATGCTTCTGGAAATACTACAATTTACATGACATTTGAACATGCCTCAAATTGATAATTCAAAAAATGCTTTATTAATTCAAAGAAGGAAGACTTTGATTGTCTTCCTTCTTTTGTTGGTAGGTGAGTATGGTTTTGCTCAGAAAAATACATTTCATTTAGATTCGGTTTTGAATTTTCAGGAAATTCCAATAACGTTCGGTAATGTTACCAGGGATGTTTTCATTAAGGCTGAAAATGACAAAGTTTTTATTGCTTTTATCAAAGGCGACATGTTCCATCTTTATGAATATATTCATAAAAGCAGAACTTTAATCAAAGAAAAGTACAAACTTCAAAAAAGTTTAAAAGGTGTAACGGCGCCAGAAGACTTGGTTGAAACTGATGACTTCTTATATACGTTGATTCAAAATCGTATTATATGCATTTCAAAATCTAAGAAAAAAGAATTTTGTTCGTTCTCATGCGGTCGATCAGAATATCTATTTTTATCTGATTATTATTTAATCACAGGGTTCTATTATAATTATCATCCAAATGATAGTCGACATAAAGCAGGGCTCCGAAAATTTGATTTCAGTGGTAATCAAATAGACAGTATTTTCTTAAATGTACCATTTCCTGAATACACACATTATCTTCCTAAGAAGCTAATTTCTTATAGTGGTAAGAGTTTTGTTTTCCCAACATTTGACGGATTGAATTTCATTTTTATTGACAGTAATTTTAGGGATATTGACACGTTACAAATTCCAACTTTTGATTATGATAAAAATTGGGTACTGCCATCAAAAAGTTTGAGTGAATCTATAAATCGAAATGTGAGTGGAGATCTTTCTCTTTTTTGGGGCTTATTAGATAATTCCAATTATCGATCCATATCACGCATTGAACATGCACAGTTCATTGATTCAAATAAATTATTTATTAGATGGTATAGCCACGATTCTACTAAGAAATTCAGTAATAGGTATACAATCCGCTTGTCGAAAAAATCAGATATCTGGCAAGTAGTTGATTCAACTGGTCAAATAGAGACACCCCTTCCCTTCAATACCGAATTAAATATATATTCTGGAGGTATGCCTTTGCTTTCTCATAATGGGTTAACTGTTTATTCTAGTGAATTTATTTATCAATTGAAAATAGACATTCCATATATAGAAGATTTGCCCTACAAGGAGTACTATAAGAAAAAGACTGAAAAAGAAAAGTCATTAGAACCGGTCATTTCCTTATGGATATTTCAATATGATTAAATTTTCTTTTTTTCTTTTATTGGTGATTGGGTGTAGTATTCAACAGCCAATTAAAATTGAAAGTACTACAATCAAAGTATGTAACATTTTCAATGATACCTCTGAAATATATTTGAACGAGAAACCAACTATTCTTGTTTTTATCAAAGAACCCAGCTGCTCTGGTTGTAAAGAAAATTTAGCGATCTTCCTCAATAAGCAAGGGAATAAATATAATCAATACAT
>JBIIVF010000032.1:0-20480 GCA_044339595.1 Bacteroidia bacterium | reverse complement strand
AATTGAATCTCGGTCTCGATTTGCAGGGCGGTATGAACGTAACTTTGGAAGTGGCTGTTCCGGATATTGTTAAAGCCATGGCTGACAATTCAACCGATCCGAAGTTTGAGGAGGCCATGAAAAAAGCAGAAGCACGCAACCTGGGGCAAGTCGATTTCATTCAGTTGTTTCAGGAAGAGTACGAGAAATTGTCGCCGAAAACCGGTTTGGCCACTGTATTTATGAAAAAGGAATTGAAAGATGTTTTCAATTACAGCTCTCCAAATACAGATGTTTACCGTTATCTGAAAGAAGAGACCAAAAAATCTGTGGATCGTGCTTATCAGATCCTTTCAACCCGTATTGATAAATTTGGCGTAACCCAACCCAACATTCAGCAATTAGACGGAGGTCGCATTTTGGTTGAATTGCCTGGGGTAGATGATCCATCTCGTATACGCAGGGTATTGCAAAGTTCGGCGAAACTTGAGTTTTGGAACACCTATCCAAATTTTGAAGGATTTAAAATTCTTGAAGAAGCCAACAAGCAAGTGGTTAAAATTTTGGGTGTTGATGCAGATTCCAGTACATCAGGTTCTGCCGGTTTAGGCGCATCTGCTCAAGTAGATAGTGCAAAATCAGCCAGTGAAGTAGGTTCGTTGTCAGGTTCAGATTCAACCAATAAGAGTGATACCGCCAAGAAATCTGCAGAACAAATAGCCAAAGAAAATCCGTTGTTGTCGAAAATTTATCCAAACATTACGGAAGATCAAAAAAGTTGGGCTCAGGGAGCTGCTGTTGGATTTGTGCAAGTGAAAGACAGAAGTTTGGTGGATGAATACCTGGCTTATGAAGATGTAAAGACAGGCATTCCGGATGACGTTAAATTTGCCTGGAGTTTTAAACCATCCGATAAGGAAGGGAAATTCTATATGTTGTATGCCCTCAAAGCTTCTAAAGATGGTAAGCCTGCTTTGGAAGGGGATGTAGTTACAGATGCTCGTCCTTCATTACAACCCAATGGAGAAATCAAGGTGAGCATGACCATGAGCGCGGATGGAGCCAGAGAATGGAAACGCATCACGGCCAAAGCATCTCAAACCAAAGAAGCAGTTGCGATTGTGTTGGACGATCAGGTTTATTCAGCGCCTGCTGTTCAAACTGAAATCCCGGATGGTCGTTCTGAAATCTCAGGAGGATTTACCCAAAATGAAGCGGGTGACTTATCCAATATTCTGAAAGCGGGTAAATTGCCGGCTCCGGCTAGAATTGTTGAAGAAAGTGTGGTGGGACCTACCCTTGGTAAGGCAGCCATCCGTGCGGGCTTATTGTCGCTTCTGATAGGTTTTCTAGGCGTGATTGTCTTTATGATCGCCTACTATGGTAAACCCGGTGTATATTCAGTTGTAGCCTTGTTGGCGAACTTGTTCTTTATCATCGGAGTTCTCTCCGGTTATGGAGCAGCACTCACATTGCCAGGTATGGCCGGTTTGGTATTAACCATCGGTATGGCAGTAGATGCCAACGTACTGATTTTTGAGCGGATCAAGGAAGAGCTAAAAGAAGGACGAGGAGTAAAGGCTTCAGTGAAAAATGGTTTCGTGGCCGCATATTCGTCTATCATCGATGCGAACATCACCACCTTGATTGCCGGTTTTGTGTTGATGGCTTTCGGACAAGGACCGGTTGCAGGATTTGCAGTAATTTTGGTTATTGGTATCCTCAGTTCATTGTTTACCGCTATATTCTTGACAAGACTCTTGATTGAGCGTGATTTAGATAAAGGGAAAGAACTTGAATTTGATTCAGCTTTTGCAAGAAGTGTTTTCAAAAGCCCAAACATCAATTTCATCGGCAACAGAAAGAAATTCTACATTGCTTCTTCCATTGTCATCATTGCAGGTATTGTATCCTTATTTACCAAAGGTCTTTCAACCGGTGTTGATTTTAAAGGAGGATGGACTTTCATCATTCAAATGGATGACAAGGTAAACGCTTCTGATTTGAAAACGGAATTGAACAAGAGCATCAAAGCCAACAATGAAGTGAAAACCTATGGTACCAATGACCAATTCAAGATCACTACGGCTTATCTGATTGACAGTAAAGACGCAAATGCCAGTGAAGAAGTGCAGAAAGCTGTGCTGTCCAGCTTGAGTAAATACAATGTAAAGGAGAGCCAGGTTTTAACCACTCAGAAGGTTGGACCAACCGTTGCCGAAGATATTAAAAAACAATCTGCATTGGCCGTTATCATTGCGATTATTGGAATGTTCCTTTACATTGTGATTCGATTTAGAAAATGGACCTTCGGTTTAGGAGCAACTCTGGCCTTGGCGCATGACGTAATGATGGTGTTCTCACTATTTTCGATTTTCTATGGTATAGTGCCATTTCCGTTAGATATTGATGCAGCATTCATTGCAGCTATTTTGACGGTAATCGGTTATTCTATCAATGACACGGTGGTTGTATTTGACCGTGTGCGTGAATTCATGGGCATTCATAAACATGAGACTGACACGCCACACGTTATCAATGACGCGATTAACCAAACCTTGAGCAGAACGTTGGTAACCTCTTTCACTACCTTATTGGTGGTTTTGGTACTCTTCCTTTTTGGAGGAGAAGCCTTGAAAGGATTTACCTTTGCTTTGTTGGTAGGTATTGGCGTAGGTACTTATTCTTCAATCTGTATAGCAACACCAATTGTATTGGATTTTGTTAAGAAAAAGTAAGTAAGTATAAAGCTGTATAGTTCCGGTTGATCGAGTTCCTCCGGAATGTAAAAACCCTGAAAGATGATTCTTTCAGGGTTTTTTATTTTGGTGTGATGATGTCAATTCCCAAATTCTTCTAAAACCAATGCGCATTATCAACATCGGTTCATGTTTACGCGGAGGTATTGAGGATTTAATTTGAATCTGCTGATTCTACTTGTTTATGAATCCCTCAAAAAAAACGACCCTTAAAGGGTCGTTCAATATTATTTTTAGTAAGAAAAATGCTCATCTGAGTAGGATTGAGCACAAAACCAATGATATTAGTAAGTATTGATTTTTATTCTCTTGGTAAGTTCTTCCACGTCTGCTTTGAACTTCTTGTCAGTATCCATTAAATCATTGACCGTTTGACAAGCGTGAATAACCGTAGAGTGATCTCTTCCACCGAAATGCATTCCGATGTTCTTTAAAGAAGATTTGGTTAATTGCTTGGCAAAAAACATCGATATCTGACGAGCCTGCACAATTTCGCGTTTTCTGGTCTTGCTCTTTAAAGTATCAACCGGAATTTGGAAATAGTCTGAAACCAGTTTCTGTATGTAATCAATGGAGATTTCACG
This sequence comes from Bacteroidia bacterium, assembly GCA_044339595.1. Taxonomy (GTDB): domain Bacteria; phylum Bacteroidota; class Bacteroidia; order NS11-12g; family UBA9320; genus CAZTGZ01. The sequence goes on along the minus strand of JBIIVF010000032.1, from coordinate 17,158 downwards.
AGAAGCATTTTTGACGAAATTCTTCATCATCTTCTTGGCCAATTCCAAATCGATATCTTTTCTGTTCAGGGATGCTTGCGCCAACAATGAAATCAAGGCACCTTCCAGCTCGCGAATGTTGTTGTCGATGTTGTGGGCAACATATTCAACCACATCGGATGGAAGGCGAATGCCATCCTGATACATTTTGTGTTCGAGAATAGCCACACGGGTTTCAAAGTCAGGCGTCTGAAGGTCTGCCGACAATCCCCATTTGAACCTGGATAACAATCTTTCATCCACATCCTTCAAATCTCTCGGAGCGCGGTCACAAGTAAGCACCAATTGCTTTCCTGCCTGATGAAGGTGGTTAAAAATCTGAAAGAAAATTTCCTGCGTTTTTTCCTTTTTGGCAAAAAATTGAACATCGTCCATAATCAACACATCAATTAACTGATAGAAGTTGATGAAATCGTTGTTATTGCCGTTTTTACAAGAATCTATGTATTGATTGATAAACTTGTCAGAAGACACGTATAAAACCGCTTTAGAGGGCGTTACTTCCTTAATACGATTGCCAATGGCATGTGCTAAGTGGGTTTTACCCATTCCGGCGCCTCCAAATAGCATTAACGGATTAAAGGCAGTGCCACCCGGCTTATTGGCCACGGCAAAACCTGCTGACCGCGCCAAACGATTGCAGTCGCCTTCTATAAAACTATCGAATGTATAACTTGGATTCAGCTGACTGTCTATATTGATTTTTTTAAGACCCGGAATGATAAACGGATTTCTGATACCGGTATTCAGATTGAGCGGCATCCCAATTTCATTTTGACGATGGTTGGCCGTATTTCTGGTAGGTACATTGATGGTATAAGGATGCGAAGATTGCGGGCTGCTGTTTTCAACAATAATGCTATACTCGAGTTTTGAACCGGGGCCTAACTCTTTTTCAATTGATTTTTTCAGTAAACTTACATAATGCTCTTCGAGCCATTCGTAAAAAAACTGACTGGGCACCTGAATGGTCAATACTTTATCTTCTACTTTTATCGGAATAATGGGCTCAAACCAGGTCTTATAACTTTGCGGATTGATGTTATCCTTGATGATCTGTAAAATGTTTGTCCAAACGGTGTTAAAATCTTTCTGCATAGTGTGAATTCTCAGTTTTATAGTCTTTGGTTTTGGTTTTGGCTTGAATTGAAATGATTGCCCCTACCATTTCAATTCGTTGGTAAAATTGTTCAAAAAAAAAGGGAAAAAAAAATTAATCTCGCTTGATTTTTAACAAATTTCTAACATAGAAAAATGCAGATTAGAAGCCACATTTTTGCTATCTGATTTAAAATCAATTCGTCCAAGATTTATACCCGCCCATCCGGTCTGACAGACCCAAACATTTTGGCCTGAGTTGTTGATAATTTTATCCGGCTGTCTCAAAAAAGTATGTGTATGACCTCCTAAAATGATGTCTATATTTTCAGACTCTTTGGCAAGAACCTGATCGCTCACTTTATCATTTCGATATTTGTATCCTAAATGAGACAGACAAATGATGAGATCACAGTGTTTTTTTTGTTTCAAGTATCCGGCGTAATGATTGGCCTTTTTAATCGGATCGAGATATTGGGTATTTCCGTATAATTTGGCAGGGACCAATCCTTCGAGTTCAATACCTACCCCTACAATTCCGATTTTTAACGAACCCTTTTGGATGATTTTATAAGGCAGTATGTCATCTTTCAGGATGGTATTGCTAAAATCGTAATTAGAGACAATGAATGGGAAATGGGCATGGGGTAATTGTTTCTTAAAGCCTTCCAAACCTGCGTCAAAATCATGGTTGCCCATGGTGGCTGCATCATATCCCATTTCACTCATGAGTTTGAATTCAAGTTCGCCACCAAATAAATTGAAATAAGGTGTGCCCTGAAAAATATCTCCGGCATCGAGAAGCAGAACATTATTTTCTTCAGATCTAATTTTTTTAATCAATGCGGCTCTTTTGGCAGCACCTCCCAATCCTTGATTTCGGCTTCCATCCATCGGAAATGGCTCAATTCTGCTATGCCAGTCGTTGGTATATAATATGGTGAGATTTTGCAAATCTTTTGAAAAGCTGTTGAGTGGACGCAGTCCAAGGGCCAACAGGGAGAAAGCGGTTTGTTTTATGAATTGCCTTCTTTTCATGGACAAAGGATTATTCGGCCCTCAAGGGTAGCTTCCAGGACGGGTTTTTTATAAATATAATGAACCAAAGCATCGCGTATCAGTGTGCCGGTAATTTTGCGGTTTGAAATATTTTGTAAAAGTCCGTAATCATCGCCTCCATTGGCCATATAATCACTCGTGGCCATCCAAATGGTATCTGAATCATGAATAGAATCTATCGATACCCCATTTAATACAATGCTGAGCTTGTGATCACAAGTTTTAGAAATCTTCATGCCTGAAATCGGATCTCCATTCTTGGCTATCACAATGTCAACCACTTGTAACAGTTCTTTTTTATTTAAGCCAAGTATAACGAGTTCATTGTCAAAGGGCATCACTTCGTAAATTTTTCCCAAGGTGATATTCCCGACGGGTAAATCTGTGCGAAGTCCGCCATGATTAAGCACCGTGAAATGCCATTTATAATGATCGGATTGGCTACTTTTCCATTGCACGGCATCCGCGGCCCAATTTCCCAATAATCCCTCAGGTCGATTTTTCTGCATGGGGTAAGCACATGCACCAATAATTTTGTTCATTTGGCTATCGAGCGTGATTTTATATGTAGAAATGAGTGCGATAGCTGCAGGATCCTGTTCTTTAAAGGTAGAATCTAACTGCATCAAACCCGCATTGGGGGGTGACCATGTAATTTGAGAAGATCTACATCCAATCAATCCGATCAGAAAAAGAGCCGGAATAAACCTAGAAAACCAATTCAATTTCTTTCTTTAAAAATTCGATGGCTACATAACAAGGGTTGTCTTTTCTTACCATCATGTCTTGTAAAATAGCTTTTCCCAAGTCGGTACTTTTTGAAGTTTCCTTCATGTCTTTGTAACTATTCTCAACGGCTAAAATAACTTGTTCTCTAACCGCTTTCACAATTTTCCAGGCTTGGGTGCTCACATATATTTGCTGTGAAACGTTATGGGTGAATTCATCGTTGATGGTTTTGATTAACAAGTGTTTAAATTGGGTGGCATTCATTTGCGGATCGGCCATTCTGAGTACAAGAGTATCCGGACTAATTCGATCCAGATAGATGGTCAGTCGCTCGTAGGCCTGCAATTTTAGGGGAATCAAGGTGTTTGAATTTTCTTTTTTGAGTTCCATCAGTTTAGCACGGTAGTCATCATCCATGAATTTGCTGAGCATGGCATAGGTGATTCCGAAAACAACGAGGGAGGGAACTATAAATTTTACAATTTCAATAAAAACTTCAAAGGTGTCTATGGCTAAAAGCATTGTTGGTAATTTATCGGGTAAAATTAAAGGTTCTAAAGTCATTTAACCAAGAATGAGATTGAATTGCCTTTAAATTTTTCCGTTCTATGTTGGTGGCGGGTCTATCTTTGTGAATATGAATGCAGAAGAATCGATCCCGGTTCGATTTACACCGGCGGCTTTGGAGGAAATAAATCGGAGAATTGAACGATTTGCTATAAAGAATCCGGTTCTGAGAATAGGGGTTAAAAAAGTAGGGGCAGAGTCGACAGAATTTCTCCTGGCATTTGACCGTGTGGAGGAAAAGGATATGGTGTACCATGAACAGTTCTGCCCGGTAGTCATCGCCGCTAAAGATTTGATGTTTGTCATCGGAATGACCGTAGATTATGCCATCTTGGGCGAACGACCCGGTTTTGTTTTTAGGTCAGAGACAAAAGAAAAGCCGCACTGAAATCAATGCGGCTTTCCATTTAATGAGGTTGAATATTATTCCTGAACAACATTTAAGTTGATATCAACCGAAACTTCTCTGTGGATGTTTACCACAGCTTTGTATTCGCCTAACATTTTGATGTCGTCAACAATGATTTTTCTGCGATCTACATCATAACCCATATCTTTCAGTGCTTGAGCAATCTGAATGGAGGTTACCGATCCAAAAATCTTACCGTTAGAACCAGCTTTGGTGCCAATGGTAATGGTGATGCCTTGCATCTTCTCAGAAAGAGTAGCAGCTTCCTGCTTAATTCTGTCTTGTTTGAATTGTGCCTGACGGATGTTCTCTTCCATCACTTTAATGGCGCTCGGTGTAGCTAAAACAGCTTTTCCTCTTGGAATCAGGAAGTTGCGGCCGTAACCGTCTTTCACCTGGCAAATATCATCTTTGAAACCTAGTTTCTTGATGTCTTCTCTTAAGATTACTTTCATGATGATTTCCTCCTTATTTCAATAAATCTGCAACATAAGGCAGGATGGAAAGATGACGTGCTCTTTTCACGGCCTCAGATACTTTTCTCTGATATTTCAATGAAGTACCGGTAAGTCTTCTTGGAAGAATTTTACCTTGTTCATTGATGAATTTTAAAAGGAACTCGGCATTCTTGTAGTCAATGTACTTGATGCCGCTCTTTTTAAACCTGCAATACTTTTTGCGTACAGGACCAACCGGTTGGTTGTTGAATAAAAAGTTAGATTTTGCGTTCTTCTTGCTCATATCGCTGCCTCCTTTTCTGCTTTAGGTTTGTTAAATGCTCCTTTTCTTCTTTTTTCGTTGTAGGCAACGGCATGTTTGTCTAGACGAATCGTCATGTAGCGCATTACCTGCTCATCGCGACGATACGTTAATTCCAATTTCCCAACCAGATCGCCCGGTGCAGAAAATTCGAAAATGTGATAAAAGCCGGTCGTCTTCTTTTGAATCGGATAAGCCAGCTTGGTTAACCCCCAGTTTTCTTCGTGGATCACTTCTCCACCATTGTCTGTAATCAACTGTCTGTAGTTGGTGATAGCATCTTGCATCTGCTTCTCAGACAGCACGGGTGTAAGTATGATTACAGATTCGTACTGATTTTTTGTCATTATAGAAGTGTTTAAATTTTTTTGGACTGCAAAAATAGGATTTAGTCAAACGAATACCAAATATTGTTTTGATTTTATGGTGTGGGATAGTCAAATATGGAATTTATAACGTTGCAGCTCGTTTAATGAGTTTTATATGAGTCATTGCCCCATGTTTTGTCGACATATTCTCTCATTATTTATCCACCTCATTTGTATTATCTGATTTGTGGGTGTTTTTTTGCACTCCCATGTCTGACTATGTAGTATCGGCTCGAAAATACAGACCCCTCACCTTTGATAGTGTGGTGGGGCAAAGTCATATTACCCGAACGCTGCTGAACGAAATTAAAAGTCAGAAATTAGCACAAGCCTTTTTGTTTTGCGGTCCAAGAGGGGTAGGAAAGACCACTTGTGCGCGTATTTTGGCCAAGGAAATCAATCGGGAAGATGGTGATGAAGCCAACGATTTCGCTTTCAACATCTTCGAACTGGACGCAGCGTCCAATAATTCGGTGGATGATATCCGCAACCTGGTTGATCAGGTGAGAATCCCGCCACAGAAAGGGAATTATAAGGTATATATCATAGACGAGGTTCATATGCTGTCTTCAGCTGCGTTTAACGCTTTTCTGAAGACACTGGAAGAACCACCATCGTATGCCATCTTCATTTTGGCAACCACCGAAAGACACAAGATTTTACCTACGATATTAAGCCGTTGTCAGATTTTTAATTTCGAACGCATTACCGTGCCTCAGATTGTGGCCCACCTCACATCTATTGGTGAAAAGGAAAATGTTACAGCCGATGTGGAAGCACTCCACCTGATTGCTCAAAAAGCAGATGGTGCCATGCGAGATGCCCTTTCTCTTTTTGATCAGATGGTGAGCTTTTCTGAAAATCGCAACTTGGTGTATCAGGAAGTGCTCGAAAACCTCAACATCCTCGATTACGATTACTTCTTTAAACTCTCAGATGCTTTTTATGAGCGAAATACTTCCGGCGTGCTCCTTTTGTTTGACGAAATTCAAAAGAAGGGATTCGACGGACAAATATTTCTGAATGGATTATCCGCGCATTTCAGGGATTTATTGGTATGCAAATCACCGGATACCCTCAAATTGCTGGAAGTCCCGGGAAATATTGCCAAAAAGTATGGGGAACAAGCGCAAATGATGGACTATGGTTTCTTAATCAATGCCATTCAAATTGCAGATACAGCGGATCAATCCTATAAACAAAGCAACAACCAACGATTGCACATAGAATTGGTGCTTATCAAACTTTGCCATCTCAATCAGGCCATACAACTGGCAGATGAATTAAAAAAAAAAGCCTTGAGCTGAAACCTGTTGCGCAGAGCGAGAAAATAACGGCTGCTCCAAAAGTGGTTCTAAAGGAGCCGGTAAAAGTCACACGACTCGGAAATCTAAAGGACATCCTTTCCGGAAAAAAGACCGTTGAAAATCCTTCAGAACCTATTCAAGAATTTCAAGAAGAAGAGATTTCGGCATCTGCGGTGGCGGAGCCTGCAAATCAAATAACCTTTAGTAAACTCTCGGCAGCCATTGAACAATTGGCCATCCATCTTGAATCTCAGGATAAGAAAAGCGCTGCCGCAGCGCTGCGTTTAAACGGACATCATCTCAGAGAAGGCGTTGCTTACCTGGAATTGATGAAGCACGAAATGGTGATTTTCGGCGAAATTAAAACAGAGGTCCTCCAATTTATTCGAAATGCAACCGGTTATTCAACGTTACCCATTGAGTTTGAAATGGTACTTAAAGCCCGGAAAGACGCCAAACCTTTCAGAGCCAAAGATAAATTGGATGCCATGATTAAAAAGAATCCTTTAATGCAGAATTTTATGGATGCTTTTGATCTGGAGCTCGATGATTAGTTTCTGGTGAGATTTAGTATTTCTTGGGTATTGTCATCAATACGGTTTGTTAAGTTCACTTTTTTCAAAACCCTCAAGCGTAAACCAAAATGAATAAAAAGGCAGCGGAAACCTTTTCGAATCGGCGACGGGTTTGCAGTCAGTGCAGCCAAATTTTTCATCTATGTTGCTTTGAATGAGGAGTCAAAATTTGTGCTTTGGATGCATGTTTCGATAGAATATTTTTCATAGAATGGAAAGATATCCATGATGTTTAACCCATTCATCTAAATTTTGCGAAAGGTATAATCGAGGGTGTCATCATAGGTACCTTTGACAGGTTAAAGTTCTGTAAACCATTCTAGTTGAACTCCATATTTGTGCCATTTATGAAAAGGGGATTCTTCGATCTTATAATCCAGTACGCATAAATGCCATGCATTATATGGGCATACTTCATTTCATAGGTTTGAATTTGATATCTTATATTTTCTGATCTCGCCATGGCCCGCTTGTTGTAAATGCCTCCGGTTAGGGTTGCGGCCTGATAACCAATGCATATGCAGGTAGTTGCGCCTCACAAATATTTGATAGGAAAAGAAAAAAGATGATCTACAGGAATAAGTATGATCATAAAAGCTTGTATATAAATATATATTAATAGTTACTTATGAAAAAATAATTATTTTAGCGTTGTGTGTTATTGTATTTAAAATAATAAAGAATAATGTCTAAAAGTAAGTTAAGCTGATTTGTCTAACTGAATGATTCTAAAATTACCTTGCCAACCCGCCCCTTCTCATGGGTTATGATCAAATTTTTATCTGCCAAGAGGCTTTAAAAATGACGGTTGATATTGGTAGCCATGATGTTGGTGAAGAAATTCAAGGTTTCTCGTATCAAACCGGTTTTTTCTCCTCTGGGAATGAATTTATCAAATACCGCAATCTTTCCTTCCGGTTTGCACACCCTTCCGGCCTCCGACAAGCAGGCATCGGCATCCGGAATCACCGCTAATATCAAATGGAGAATGATCTTATCGAACGCATTATCTTCAAAGTTCAGTTTCTGGCCATCCATGACCCTTACCACCACTTTTTTTTCTAATTTCTGCCTTCTAATTTCTAATTTGGCCAGCATAGCCGGTGTTATATCCGTGGCCGTTATTTCACAAAAGTCAGGTAAAAATGGTAAGGCCAATCCAGTTCCGGCGCCAATAATTAAAACCTTATCCCCCGGTTGAATGTCGAGTAATTCGATGCTCCGTTGCGCTGTTTATCAAAGTAAGAGACTACACGGTCGTAAACGGGAGCATACAAGGCATATCTCCATTGATTCCAATGATTGGTGTTAACTTTCATAACGGCAGATGCCTATTATTTTTCACGAATCAGGGTCACGGTTCCAGAGATGGAGTTAGCTTTGTTTTCAGGATTGCAAAGCTCTTTTGCTTCGAGTAAATAGAAATACGCTCCATCGGGGAGGGGAGTAGGACCATTCATATAGTTCCCATTCCAGTTGATGCCGTCTTTTCCGATGCCATCCCTTGAACTTTTATATACGATTTCGCCCCAACGATTGAAGATGGTCAAGGAATAGTCTGAAAAGTTCGTGATTAGAATATCGAAAACATCATTTTTCCCGTCTCCACCAGGTGTAAAAACGTTGGGAAGAATTAATTCAAAGGCATTTTCCTTTAATTGAACGGTATCGCAAACCAGATCTTCGCAACCAAAGCTGTCATTCACGAGTAGGCAAACCAAGGCCTGTCCTTTGGCTGCTTTGAAGTCAAATGCGGTTTGTGCATCCTTCGAACTTCCGAGTAATTCTGTGCCTTTTAAAAAGGTCCATTCTCGATTATAAGCGCCTGAAGAGTCAGAAAACAAGAACTGATTGCAACTCACGCCTTCAGAGAAGGACCATTTTGCCCGAACATCGTGGATCGAAATTTCTTTAGAAATCGAATCATAGCAGCCGATACCAAACGCATTTTTCGGGTCGTATTTCGGTGCGAGGGAAATGATGTATTTTCCCGTATCGGTTAACTGAAGAGCGGTATCCTTTTTGGTGGAGGTAAATCGGTTGTTGTTTATCCTCCAATGGAAGCGGTCATAAATGGGGTCAGACGTACTATTTAAGGTTAACAAATCCTTGAGACAACCAAGGGTATCCAAATCAAAGTTAACGGCAGGTTTGGGCAGCACAATTACCCTTCTTACCGGAGGGTTGGCCAGGGAAGAATCCGGAAACCAGGCACTACAGTAATACACTTTGTTCTGATTATCCGGGTTTTTTAAACTGTCTGATCCAAAGAGGTAAATATTATAAATACCGGGTTGGGTATAGGTGAAGCTCACCTGAGTATCCCGATTGGTTGAGTAAGTAGAGCTCGCCGGATCGCCATAATACCAAATGTATTTAGAGACATCTTTACTTTGATTGGTGAATTCAGCCTTGAAAGGAGCACAACCCACCGTGTCTTTTATTTTGAAGTCAGGGATTGGTCCGCTGATGGAGATGCTGATGGTGGCCGTATCCGAACAGCCTGACTCAGTTCTGATGGCATGTTTGACAAGGAAATTTCCATTGCTGCTGTAAAAATGAAATGGATCTACAAGATAAGATTCCTTTTTACCATCACCGAAATCCCAGAAATATTCAACGATTTTATCCAATCCTTCATATTGCTGAAGGTCTGAACTGTCAAACAGTTGAAGGATGTCATCGCAAATGATTTTCTTCGCAATGGGCTTGATTCCCGCTCGAATGCCGGTAATCGATATTTTTTGTTCCAACGTATCTCTGCAACCGTTGATATCTTTGGTTGCCAGTTTGACGGTATAGATGCCCGGATTCTGAAAGGTTACAGTCGGTGTCGGTTTATCCCAAGACCATCCGTTACCGTCACCTAAATCCCACTTGAGCGTTTCTAAGCCCTGATTTCTTCGAGAGGCAAAACGCCAATACGGAATCGTGTCATTGAAGTATTTAATCTCATCCGTTAATTTAATGGGTTTTCCCGGGCAAAGAATAGGATCTAGCCATATCTGTGAAAAATGCCCTAAAATAATGGTGTCGAATTGTTCATCAATGCAACCACTATCTGTAGTCAGCACCATTTTTAGATAATAGATTCCTGATTCGGGAAATAGATGTTTGAAGGGCCCTAAGGAATCCGAATTGGGAAGGAAATTGTAGGTATCCGATTTGCCATCTCCCCATTCCATTTCCGCTTTTACTACATTTCTTTGTTCAGGAAAATATAATCTTGACGTGGTGTTGGCAGGAGGACAACTGTCTTTATCGTGGGTAATGAATGCCAAAGGAGCAGGATTCAAATTAAACCAGTGGTGTTTCCAGAATTTCAATCTGCATGCCCGCGAACTGTCAATATAAAAGTCACTGGTATCATTGGATCTAAAAATTTCAGGCAAACCGTTTCCCAGAATAAATCCGACCGTTATCCAACCATCCGGACTGCAAATAACCCGATAGGGTCGTTTTACAATTTCTTTGGTAAAGGCCAGGGGGTTGCAAGCTGAGTCATAATTAATTTGTCGATCTGCAATACATTCAGGAACTATAAATTCAAAGGCAAATTCAGTGCGGTCTCCCTGACATTTCTTTTGAACTTTATAAGACACATCGTCTTCATTCAGTTTTTTCAGTGTAATAATGGCTTCATCATTCCATAAACAGCCATTGTCTAAATCTTTGATGTACACTTTGATGGTGTAGCAACCCTGACTGTCGTATTTATGCTTGGCAAACTGCCATTTTGAAAAATTGCAATTGTTATTCGGCCCTCCAACATAGGTTGTGCAGCGCATTGCCACGGTATCTTCAAAATCCCAAATAATTTCGAAATTTTTGGTACCATACATTTCAAGATACGCATTGGCATAAACGGTGTCCTGAACGCCGCATTGATTGCCATTCAATATCCTGATTTTCGGGAATATTCCAACCACCTCGACCGAATCATAATAAAATTTCTCACAACTTCCGCTTAGGCCTCGAAGCGTGATGTAATATTTGCCGGGCTTTTGCATTGTGAAGGAGGATACTGCCCCAACTTTGGTGTCAACAATATTGTCGCCGGTGTCTTTCACAATCCAATAGTAAGTTACATCCGGCTTTTGAGGATGAATAAAAGTGAAACGATCATTTACGCAAATTCTTTTATTTCCCATGCTGGGCGTGAGGGTTAAATCTGCAATGTTCACATATTCGATGAGAGAAGTGTCACTCACACAACCATTGATGTGGGTGGCGAACATCGTGATTTTGTAAGTATTATCGGCGGTATATTTGTGACATAAAAAGGGATCCATTGAGGTGTCTCTGGTGCCATCACCCCAATCATAGATTACAGATTTTAAATTGGCCGCCGGTACGGTTGAATCATTCCCTATGCAAAATTCTGTGGTGTCGCAGAATAAAATTTTGCTCATGTATTTGAATGATGGCTGATAAAAAGGCAGGATGGTGGCCGTTTCCGTGGTTTTAATTTTACAACCTTTATCATTGATCAATTCAATATCTAAGGTGTAAGAGCCTATTTTATCGTAAGTATGGGAAACGTTTTTTCCTATGTTTGGATCATTCGATAAAGTTCTGTTCCCATCTCCCCACAAAACCAACCTGGACGCCATAACACCGGTTGAGGTGTTGGCGCTGGATAAATCTTCCAGAATTACATTGTTTTTATCCAAACAGAAGTTGCTGGAAGTCAATACTTTGATATTGGCAATAGGCAAATCGTGAATAGTGATATCTTGTGAAGCCTGACAAGTGCCACCACCGGAAATATTGAGGGATAAGTTGATGGTGAATTTGCCGGTGGTATTATATTGATAGAAAGGCTTCGCTTGAGCGCTGTTATTGCCATCGCCGAAAGTCCAGCTAACGGAAGTGTATGAAAGTGCCGTATTAAAATCAAACGAGATGATTTCATTTTTACAACCATCAACCGGTGCAATAATGGTGCATTGGGCATTCGATTTTATACTGAATAAGGTAAATGCAGCGATTAAAAAAAGATAGAGACCACCTCTATCGCCAAGAAAACTATATGGAAGGGTAAAATATTTCGTCAAAACCTAAATATTGAATTAACGAAATTAGGCAAACACAATCAATAAAAGATGCACCCATTTGTCAAAGAATGGTTACAAATGCACAACCGATAAAAAAATGACTTATTTAACCTTCAGAAATCTGAAGTCTGTTCCAAGATATCTGGCATCCAAACCTAAATCTTCTTCAATTCGGAGCAATTGATTGTATTTAGCAATTCTATCACTGCGGGAAGCAGAACCGGTTTTAATCAACCCACTGTTCATAGCAACGGCCAAATCAGCGATGGTTACATCTTCCGTTTCTCCACTGCGGTGACTAATAATATTGGTATAACCATTTCTGGTGGCCATGTTGATGGAGTCGATGGTTTCGGTGAGGGTGCCAATTTGATTCACTTTAACCAGGATAGAGTTAGCAATCCCTTCGTCAATTCCACGCTTGAGTCTTTTTACATTGGTTACAAACAAATCATCTCCAACCAATTGAACTTTTTGTCCGATTTTTTGGGTGAGCTTTTTCCAACCGGCCCAATCATCTTCGGCTAAGCCGTCTTCGATGCTCAAAATAGGGTATTTATTGACCCAATTAGCCCAAAAATCAACCATGTCATCGGTTGATTTTTTTGCACCGCCCGACTTATGGAACTGGTACATCTGGTTCTCAGGATTATAAAATTCTGAGGTCGCTGCATCCATGGCGATGTAGATGTCTTCACCGGGACGGTAACCGGCCACTTCAATGGCCTTAAGCACTGTTTCAATGGCTTCTTCGTTAGAGCCAATGTTGGGCGCAAATCCACCTTCATCCCCTACGTTGGTGCTGTATCCTTTGTCTTTCAAGACTTTTTTGAGATGATGAAATACAGAAACACCCATTTGAAGAGCTTCTGAGAAGGTATCCGCTTTCACCGGCATGATCATAAATTCCTGAAAATCAATCAGATTGTCAGCATGGCTTCCCCCATTGAGGATGTTCATCATGGGAATAGGCAAGGTATTGGCATTCACTCCGCCTAAATAGCGATACAAGGGTTGGGATGACTCATAGGCGGCGGCTTGAGCCACAGCGAGGGATACAGCCAAAATTGCGTTGGCACCCAAATTTCCTTTGTTGTCGGTTCCATCCAATTCGAGCATAATGCGATCGATGGTATTTTGGTCAAATACGCTCTGACCGAGAATATTTTCCCGGATAATGGTATTCACGTTATCAACGGCCTTGATCACGCCTTTTCCAAGATAGGTGTTTTTGTCGCCATCTCTGAGTTCAACCGCTTCATGGATGCCGGTAGATGCACCGGATGGTACGGCCGCTCTTCCCATGACTCCATTTTGAGTGAATATTTCCGCTTCAACGGTCGGATTTCCTCTTGAATCGATAATCTGACGCGCTTTGACTTCTGCTATGTAGCTCATAATTATTTACTTAATGTAGAAATAAATTGATCGAACAAATACCTCGAATCATGAGGTCCCGGTGATGACTCCGGATGATATTGAACAGCAAAGGCTTGTTTCCCGTTTACCCGCAATCCTTCAACAGTTTGGTCATTCAAATTGATATGGGTGATGGTAATCGCTTCTTTAGGACCGCTGTTTGCATCCACGGCAAATCCATGATTTTGTGAGGTGATTTCAGATCGGCCGGTTTCTAAATTCAGAACCGGATGGTTGAGTCCGCGATGGCCATTGTGCATTTTAAAGGTTTTAAATCCTGCTGCTAATGCCAGAATCTGACTTCCAAGGCAAATGCCGAACATTTTTTCGTCGTTTTCAAGAATCGCTTTCAGTGTTTCTACAGCGTAGGGCATAGCAGAAGGATCACCCGGTCCATTAGAAATCATAAATCCATCCGGATTCCATGCTTTCATTTCTGCATAGCTCGTTTTCGCAGAAAATACCTTAAGATAACAACCTCTTTCAGCTAAACAGCGCAAAATGTTTTTCTTCACACCTAAATCCAGCACTGCGACTTTATAAGGGGCACTTTCTTGTCCGAAAACGTATGGAACATCGGTGCTCACCTTCGAAGAAAGTTCAAGACCGGACATATCCGGAACTTCTTTCAACATCGTTTTTAGAACTTCAATATCCTGGATTTCAGATGAAATGATACAATTCATGGCACCTTTTTGGCGAATGTGCCTCACAATTTCACGGGTATCAACATCACTGATACCAACAAGGTTGTTTTCGATGAAATAATCATTTAGACTGCCTGAAGCTGTTTTGCGTGAATAGTCGTAAGAATATTTTTTGCAAACCAGTCCGGAAATTTTAATGGATTCGCTTTCAACGTCTTCGTCATGAACACCGTAATTACCAATATGGTCAGTGGTTGCCACGAGAATCTGTCCGAAATAGGAAGGATCAGTGAATACTTCCTGGTAACCGGTCATCCCGGTGTTAAAGCAAATTTCACCGCTGGTAGTTCCAATTTTGCCGATGGCGTTGCCTCTGAATACGGTGCCATCCTGCAAAATAAGCAGGGCTGGTTGTGATGGTATAGTCAATTTGTCAGGATTTTGGCAAAGATAAGTTCAGTAACATAATTTGACCACTTTGTTGATAAAATGTTACCGTTTTGTATTTGAATTAATCCAATCGGCGATGTGAAGGATCACCGATTCTTCTACATTCCCCTGTTTGAAATATTCTGATGGGTTTGGAGCGCCGGTACCGGAAATGAACAAATGGTTCAAACTTTCAAAAAGTGCTGACTTACAATGGGCTTTTGTCGAACATTTTTCTTTGAGCGGATTAAAATCTTTCACCGGATCTACCTGATAATCTCTGCCTCCCTGAAGGATCAGCAAGGGTTTTGCTAAGCTGTCGATTTGTGGAAGAGGCATGTAAATCGATTCAGATTTCCAGTATTTACCGGGCCAATATCCCAGGAGGTCCGCATTGGGATCGCTTTCAGAAAATTCACCTCTTTTAATTTTATCGCGTCGATTCTCAATGGTTTTCAAACTTTTCTTGTCCTTCTTACTCATTTTTCCATCCAATGCCATCATATAAGCAGATTGATCGGCGATTAAATCAGCTAAGGATCGGCAGGGTCCGGCAAGCATCACCACGCCGGTAGCCGGACTATAGTTGCCGATATATGGAGCCACCATGGCACCTAAACTATGCCCGATGATGAAAATGTTGGCAGTATCTATTAAGGTCGATTGCTTGGCAAGATGCACCGCTTGAATAGCATCTTCAATGGTTTCTTCCCATAATCCAAATTGTGCACTCTTGTAAAGGCTGTCATAAACTTTGGTTCTTTTTTCGTACCTCAAAGTGGCAATGCCTTCGGCTGCAAGCCCGAGCGCTAAGTCATAAAATACTTTTGTTGGACCGATACTTTCGTCACGATCGTTGGGTCCGCTGCCATGCACCAAAATCGCCAAAGGCGGATTTTTTCTATTTAATGGAAGGAGAATTTCTCCCGGTAGAACGAATTCACCGGATTTGATTTTGATGTTTTCCTTTCCAAATCGAGCGCCGGTTGCATAAGGAGGCAATTTGTATCCCGATGGTTTTAAGTAAAATCCGGCTATTCTTTTGTCTTGATTTTCTGCCACTTCTAACACAAATCTGGCTTTCTCAAATACCAAATCATATTCTGAAACGCGGTTGTCTTCTTTTTCACGGGTGCTCAGGTAGACCACCTTTTCATATTTTCCGAACTGTGTTTGAACGCCGGTCCATAGCATCTTCATTTGTCTTGTGGATACAAGATTCTGCATATCTTGAGTAAGCATTTTAGATGCAGCTTTATGTTTTTTACCGGTGAATTTATTTACAAAGGATTGAGTGGTTTCAGGCGCTTCCTGGCCAAACAGCGAAGAGGAAATGAGCAAATACGAACAAAGAATTAATAGCGATCTCATGCGTTATATTTAGCAAGTATTTTTATAAATGCCTCGAAATCATGAGGATAGGGCGCTACTATTTCATAGATTTTGTCCATTTCAAATCGAAGTCCTCTTGCATGCAGCACCACCCGCTGAATCATTGGGGTTTCTTCTTTGCTTTTGGCCACATTGAATTTTCGCTTGATTTGAGATAGATACGGCAATTTGCCTCCATATAATTCGTCAGCAGCCAAGGGATGATTCACTGCAGCCATGTGTACCCTGATTTGATGCAATCTTCCTGAGAATGGATTGCATTCGATCAGTGAAAAGTCACGGAAATTTTGAAGGGTGTTCACCAATGTAGAAGAGGGTTTTCCATCTTTCTTGCTGATACGCGCTTTTCCTTTCGAACTGATTTCTATGGGTAAATTGATGAGATAATCTTTAAATTCTGTGGGATGTTCACAAATGGCGTGATATGTTTTGGTGATCTTTCTGGTTTCAAATAAGATGCTCACCCGACGATAGGCTTCCGGATTTTTAGCAAAAATGACCAAGCCGCTGGTTTCTTTATCGATTCGGTGACATGCCTGTGATTCGGGATGATAGGCACGGGCGAATTTTAACAAATTTTCATCTGAACTTCGATCTTCGAGCACACTCAAATAGGCAGGCTTATTTACAAAAAAGAGATGCTCATCTTCAAAAACAATCCAATCTTCAAATCGCTGTTTTTTCATGAAATATAGTTTGGGATTTCCTCAATCTTCATCATTTTTTGCTCACCGGTTTTCATGTTTTTGAGTTGGGGGATGTTGTTTTTCAATTCTTCTTCTCCCCAAATTATTACATATGGAATTCCGCGCTTGTTGGCATATTCAAATTGTTTTTGAATTTTCTTCGTGTCGGGATAAACCTCAGCGGCAATGCCAAAATCTCTCAACACAGTGGCACTGCGAAGTCCTTCCATCAATCCTTTTTCGTCGAAGTGACAACAGATGACTTTGGTACCATTATAATCCGTTTCTTCAAAGCGACCGAGACTTTCCATGGTATCGTATATTCGGTCAATACCAAAAGAGATGCCTACTCCGCTCAATCCATCCATTCCGAAAATGCCGGTCAGGTTGTCATAGCGGCCGCCGCCTGAAATACTGCCTATGGCCACCTCATTGCTGGTCACTTCAAAAATGCATCCTGTATAATAATCGAGCCCACGCGCCAAGGCACCGTTGAAAGTTAAGGGGATGTTTAATCCGGCGGCAGCGGTCAAATCAAGCAAGTTCTCCATTTCCGCAATGCCTTTTAATCCGATGGATGAGTCTTTTAAGGAAATTTTTAGAAGTGACCAGCAATGA
>JBIIVF010000190.1:0-3801 GCA_044339595.1 Bacteroidia bacterium | reverse complement strand
AACAGTCAGAAGTGTGTGCGCGTTTCAGGAAAACACACTGATTTGGAAGAAGTAGGGGTGGATACTTACCACCACACCATGTTCGAAATGCTCGGAAATTGGAGTTTTTCGGACTATTTTAAAAAGGAAGCCATTGCTTGGGCCTGGGAACTGCTGACGGAGGTATATAAATTGGATAAAGACCGTTTGTATGTGAGCGTTTTTGCAGGGGAAGAAAAAGAAGGACTGTCGGCCGATGAAGAGTCTGCCAATATATGGAAAGAACGAATCGCGCCGGATCGGGTGCTTTATTTCAGCAAAAAAGATAATTTCTGGGAGATGGGTGATACCGGTCCTTGTGGTCCGTGCAGCGAAATCCATGTAGATCTCAGAAGTGAAGAGGAACGCAAACACACCAATGCCCGCGATTTGGTGAACAACGATCATCCGCAAGTCATCGAAATCTGGAACCTCGTGTTCATTCAATACAACCGAAAAGCCGATGGAAGTCTGGAAAGCCTGCCTGCCGCCCATGTGGATACCGGAATGGGATTCGAAAGACTGGTGCGCGCCTTGCAAGCCAAAAGTTCGAATTATGATTCAGATGTTTTTATGGATACCATCCAATTTCTCGAAAAGGAATTCAAGATGGACTACGGTTACAGCCTTACTGAAAGAAAAGACATTGCTTTCAGGGTGATAGCCGATCATATCCGCGCCATTTCCTTTGCCATTGCTGACGGACAATTGCCGTCAAACACGGGTGCAGGATACGTCATTCGAAGAATTTTAAGACGAGCCATCCGCTATGGGTACAGTTATTTGAACGCCCGGGATCCTTTTCTGCATAAACTTGTGAACTTGCTGTCTGTGCAGTTCAAATCTATTTTCCCTGAACTCGACAGTCAAAAATCCTTTGTTTCCAGGGTGATTTTTGAAGAAGAAAAATCTTTCCTCAAAACATTGGATCGCGGCATTGATTTGCTCAATCAGGCACTCGATAAAGTAACGAACAACCTGCTGGACGGTCAAACTGCCTTTGTGTTATTTGATACTTTCGGATTTCCGATAGATCTGACGCGTCTCATCTCCATGGAAAGAGGCATTGAAGTAGACATGGAAGCTTTTAAGAATGAGCTGAACATTCAAAAGGAACGTTCACGCAGCGATGCGGTTAAACAATCAGGCGATTGGTTCATCCTGTCAGAAGAAGATTCAGCCGGATTTAAAGGGTACGATCAATCTCAGATTATTTGCAACATTCTGAAATATAAGGAAGAAAAAGTTAAGGATAAGGTTCAGTATCAGCTGGTATTAAATGAAACTCCCTTTTATGCTGAAAGTGGCGGACAAGTAGGAGATTCCGGATATTTAACCGGCTTGGAGGACGGAGAGAAAATCGAAATCATCGATACCAAAAAGGAAAATGAACTGATTATTCATTATACCACAAAATTGCCACAGCATCCGGAGCAGGCTTTTTTGGCTGAAATTGATATCCACCAGAGAACCCTGACCGAAGCCAACCACAGCGCCACACACTTATTGCATGCGGCGCTTAGGAAAGTGCTTGGAGAGCATGTGGCTCAGAAAGGATCCTTGGTCAATGCAGATAACCTCCGTTTTGACTTTTCACATTTTGCCAAAATGACGGATGAAGAAATCAAAGCGGTAGAAACCTTGGTCAATGAGAAAATAAAGGCACAAATTGAACTGAATGAATTGCGGGATGTGCCCATTGCCCAAGCAAAAAACATGGGTGCCATGGCACTTTTTGGTGAAAAATATGGAGATAAAGTGCGGGTTATTCAATTCGACCCTGCGTATTCTGTGGAATTATGCGGAGGAACCCATGTGCGGAACACCGCTGCCATCGGCACTTTTAAGATTTTAACAGAATCATCTGTGGCTGCCGGTGTGCGAAGAATTGAAGCCATCACCTCAGAAAAGGCAATGGAATGGATGTCGGATCGAATTACTTCCTATGAATCTGCTGCCGCGTTGCTGGGAAATCCGAAAGATCTTGCTAAAAGCATTACCACCTTACTCGAAGAAAAAGATGCCTTGCTCAAGCAAATTGAATCTTTTAGAAAAGAAAAACTTCAGGCATTGCGCGATCAACTTCAAAGTAAAGTACGCTCAAAACAAGCAGCACAGGAACTTTTCGAAGTAATTCATGATGCGGATGCCGCGCTGATCAAAGATTTGTTGTTTCGCTTGAAACAGGATTTTCCTGATTTGCTGGCAGTGATTGCATCGGAACAGGACGGGAAACCGGCCATTTCGGTGATGTTGGGCGATACTTTGGTTTCTGATAAAGGAATGAATGCCGCTCAGATGGTGAAGAACCTGGCAACCCATATTCAGGGAGGTGGGGGAGGACAACCATTTTTTGCCACCGCAGGGGGTAAAGATGTAGGTGGATTAGAAAAAGCCATCGAATCAGCAAAATCTCAATACGCACAACCATGAACAATTTGAATGAAAAATATGAGGTAATCATCGGACTGGAAGTGCATGCTCAGCTGTTGACTGCATCCAAGGCATTCAGCGGTGATAAAGCCGAATTCGGTGCCATGCCCAATACGCACATCAGTGCCATCAGTTTGGGATATCCCGGAACTTTGCCCCGACACAATCAGAAGGCAGTGGAAATGGCCATCAAAGTCGGATTGGCATTCGGGTGCGACATTACCTACGAAAATATCTACGCCCGAAAAAATTATTTCTACGCCGATTTGCCGAAAGGATATCAGATTACGCAAGATAAAACCCCACTTTGCACAGGTGGCGGTGTGAAAATTAAATTGGAGGACGGAACAGACAAGGAGATCGCCCTGACCCGCATTCATATGGAAGAAGATTCCGGTAAAAGTATCCATGACATGGACTTGCATTATTCGTTGATTGATTACAATCGCGCCGGTACTGCATTGATTGAAATAGTGACTGAACCCGTCATAAAATCAGGCGAAGAAGCGTATAAATACATTACAGAAGTCCGCAAAATTCTGCGTCATCTCGAGGTCTGCGATGGGAATATGGAAGAAGGCAGTTTGCGTTGCGATGCCAATATCTCCATCATGCCCAAAGGGAGCCATGTTTTTGGAACCAAGGTGGAAGTAAAGAATATGAACTCCATCAGCAATGTGAAGAGGGCCATTGAATACGAAATCATCCGTCAGGCCGAGGCTCTTGAAAAAGGGGAGGTTATTGTGGGTGAAACAAGGAGTTTTGATGCCGTAAAGAACATCACATTCAGCATGCGTGCCAAAGAATTGGTGAATGACTATCGTTATTTTCCGGAGCCGGATTTGCCGCCCTTGTATGTGGATGCCACCATGGTGGAAGCCGTAAAAAGAGACATGCCGCTATTGCCGGAGCAATTGAAAAATCAATTTATGACTCAATTTGCCCTGAATGAATACGATGCCTTGCAATTGTCTGAAAACAAAGATCTGGCAGCTTATTTCATGCAGTTGGTGAGCCATACTGCCCACTATAAAGCAGCAGCGAATTGGATCATGGGAGATATCAAAAGTTACCTCAATGCCAATGCGCTTGAGATCACTGATTTTCCGGTGAAAGGTGAGCAGATATCTGCTTTGATTGCTTTGGTAGATGCCGGCAAAGTGAGCCACAGCATGGCCTCACAACGCATTTTTCCTGAACTGATTTTGCATCCTGAAGAATTGCCTGAATCGATTGCCAACCGATTGAATCTCCTTCAAAACAGTGATGCCGATTACCTTGAAAGTCTCATAGATGCCGTTTTATCGGAGTGGACCGACAAGGTGGCCGAATACAGAGCCGGTAAAAAAG
>JBIIVF010000031.1:0-20617 GCA_044339595.1 Bacteroidia bacterium | reverse complement strand
ATGAATATTTTTGTAATTAAAAGAAATTCATGCGTCATTTTATACTGTCACTTACATTATTACTGACCTCAATCCAACTCTTCGGACAAAGCAGTTTGCCCGACACCAGCGCATTCCCATATTGGATAGAAATGATGCAAGACCGCACAGTGAATCTGCATCAGACCCAAAGAGCATTTGAAACTTACTGGCAAAGTCGTCCTATAGAAAAAGGAAGCGGTTTCAAACCTTTCAAAAGATGGGAATACATGGCCGAAAGAGAGGCAGATGCCAATGGAGATTTGCCCCCTTACCAAGACCTTTATTCAGCGATATACCGATACTACGATTCACTTTCAGGAAATAATCTACAATTGAATTTTGGAGGAGCTCCGTGTTTAACCACCGGAAACTGGGTTGAAATTGGTCCACAGAAAATTCCCGGTAACAGAACTTCTCAGCCCAACGGCATGGGACGTGTCAATGCATTAGCGTTTCATCCATCAGACAGCAGTATAATTTGGGCCGGTGCTCCTGCCGGAGGACTTTGGAAATCAACCGATAAAGGAATTAGCTGGACCTGCAATACCGACACACTGCCAACTTTGGGAATTTCAGCCATTGCCATCCATACCAAAAATCCGGACATTATATACATTGGCACCGGTGATCGGGATGCCAGCGATGCTGCTTCAAGGGGCGTTATGAAAAGCAGTGATGGAGGAAACTCCTGGAAATGGGCCAACAATACCATGGGCAATGCCAATGTGGCAAAACTCATCATCGATCCGCTCAGACCCGATACCTTAATCGCAGCAACCAGTTCAGGCATCTTTCGAACCGTGAATGGTGGCAATACCTGGACACTTGCCCAAGGAGGCGGATTTTTCAAAGACCTTGTTTTCAAACCCGGAACCACCGATACCGCTTATGCCACCCGAAATGGATTGTTTTACAGATCGATTAATAACGGTATCAGTTGGACACAAATCACAAGCGGGTTGCCCACCGGAACTGCCCGCGGAGCCATTGCGGTGACTAAAGCCAACCCTGATTTTGTATATTTTGTATTGACCAATTCATCCACTTTCAATTCACAATGCCTTTCGAGAGATGGGGGTAGCACTTTTGTGGTTAAAAGCACCACGCCCAACATCATGGACTACTCCAATAATGGCTCTGGCACCGGCGGGCAAGCATGGTACGACCTCGATATGGCCGCTGACCCATATAACGCTGCCGTTATTTATGTGGCCGGGGTGAATATTTTTAAATCAACCGACAGCGGTACTACTTGGAAAATCAACGCCCATTGGGTCGGAACGGGTGCGCCAAGCGTGCATGCAGACCACCACGTGCTTGAATACAGCGAGAGTGGTTTTGGGCTTTTTAGTGGCAATGACGGCGGGGTATATGAAACCTTTAACGGAGGCACCAACTGGAAAGACATCAGTCAGGATCTCGGCATTGCACAGATTTACCGTTTGAGCCAAAGTGCCACTCAAAAGGATATGCTTATCAATGGATATCAAGACAACGGCACCGGGCTGATGGAAAACAGCAAATGGTTCACCGTGATGGGCGGTGACGGCATGGACTGTGCCATCAATCCTCAGAATTCAACTTGGGCTTATAGTGACTTGTATTACGGGGATGTACGACGATACAAAAATGGTTTTTTTGATGGTAAAATAGCGGCCAATGGTTCGAACGGAATTAATGAAAGTGGTGGCTGGGTGACTTCCTTTATTTTACAAGAAGGGACCCCGTCAACCATGTTTATCGGTTATAAAAACATTTGGAGAAGCACCAATGTGACCGCAGCTTCGGCAGCCTCTGTTGCCTGGACCAAAATTAGCAACAACCTAGCTGGTAGCAATAGCCAGAACATTGTTTATATCGAGAATTCACCTGCTGACCCAAATGTTCTTTATTTTTCCAGAGGAGACGCGAAGTTTTTTAAATCATCTGATGTCAATTCTGCTGCACCTACCTGGACTGATCTTACCGCTCAGTTACCCAGCACCGGCAATGTCGTTTGGATAGAATGCCATCCCACTTTGGTTAACCGGATTTATATGATCCAGGGAAATCAGATTTATCAAAGCAACAATGGAGGAAATACCTGGATGAATATTTCAGGCGGATTACCTTCCATCACTAAATTGAGCATGGTATTCGATACCAGCAGTAAAAAACAAGGGATGTATTTGGGCACCTATATGGGTGTTTTTTATAAAGATACCACTATGTCGGGATGGGCGTGGTACAATACCGGGATGCCGGTAAATACCCGAGTAACGGATCTCGACATTTTCTATCATCCGGATGGACGAAGCAAAAGCCATGTGGTCAGCGCTACTTATGGACGTGGTAACTGGCGATCACCCTTGTATGATGAAGATAAGAAAATCCCAATTGCAGGATTTAATGCAGATATTTTAAAAGTATGCGCAGGCCAAACGATTCAACTCACTGACACCTCATCTAACCTACCTACCAAATGGTATTGGTCTGTGAGACCGTCTACCTTCAATTGGGTTTCAGGATCAGACAGCAATGCCCGCAATCCACAAATCCAGTTTACCCAAAAAGGAAATTACAGCATCAAATACTATGTTGAAAATTGCGCAGGCGTAGATTCTATAGAAAAAACGGCTTATATCAGTGTGGAAGACCCGATTGTTCCTGCGGGTTGTGTGATTAAAACCATCAATACCGGTAACTTTGGAATGGGCATTTACAATGTTGCCGTTGATTCATTCAGTTATTCAGATCAAGGAACTTTTCAAGAAGGAGGATATCTCGATATGGCTTGTAGCAAAATATTTAGCCTAAAAAATGATACGACCTATAATTTGAGCGTTAAAACCGGGATAAACTATGTCGAGAACGTAAAAGTGTATATCGACTTTAATAACAATGGGAGTCTGAAGGATGCCGGTGAGATGGTCTTCAATACAAAAAAACAAATGACTTTTCACAGCGGAAGCATCGCAATACCAGGATCTGCAGTAACCGGAAAGATTCTGAGGATGCGTGTAATGGGTGATTATGACACTGTTTTGCATGCTTGTGATACACTGCAATATGGGCAAGCCCAAGATTTTGGTGTAGTATTAATTCCAAGATTGCCCGAGCCCAACTTTATTGCAAGTACCTCTAAAATATGTGATGGCATGACGGTAACCTACACCGATTCATCCAAAGGCAGCATTACCCATTATAAATGGAATTTTGGAACAGGGGCTATACCGGATACAGCTATAGGTAAAGGCCCACATTTGATAAGATACAAAGGTGCTGGATATAAAACGGCTACACTCACGCTCAACTTTGGCGCTATTGGCTTGACTAAAGACAGCATATTAGAAGTGATTTCGAAGCCTAATTTACAACTTACGAAAACAGTGGGCTTAGATACTTTTTGTGAAGGGCCGGCCTTTGAATTAAAAGCGATTGATTCTTCCTATGTCCCGACCACCATCCAATGGATTAAAAATGGACTTCCTTTTATCCCGACGGTTGACACTTTATTTAAAAAGTCAATATCCGGATTTGCTGATAGCGGTAGCTATCAAATCACGAAAACTTACAATGGTTGCTCAGACACTTCCGCCT
Source organism: Bacteroidia bacterium (assembly GCA_044339595.1). Classification (GTDB taxonomy): domain Bacteria; phylum Bacteroidota; class Bacteroidia; order NS11-12g; family UBA9320; genus CAZTGZ01. Next base: position 17,017 of record JBIIVF010000031.1, on the reverse strand, counting down.
TCATTCAGATGGCCATATATGCGGTTCCAAACATTGCTCCACAGGTTTTAAAAGACACCCAATGTCTGAAAAACAATGGATTCACTTTTAGTGCCAATGCCAGCATAGCAAGAGGTAGCATGGGGCATACTTGGGATTTTGACGATGGTTCATTTTCTTCAACTGCAAACCCCAATCATATTTTTACTGATATCGGCACTTTTATGGTCAAATACCGAGCTGCTTCTCTGTTTTGTGCCAAAGAAGATTCATTTCCGGTGGTGATCATCCCTTCACCAACGGCCTTATTTAATATATCCGATTCTGATCAATGTTTTAGAGGTAACCTTTTCCAATTCAACAGCCAAACCATCGCCGGAAGCGGACCTCTATTTTTAAACTGGAAATTCGGAGATGGCAATGGCGATACAGCCACGAAGCCGGCCTACACCTATTCAAACGCTGGAAAATTTCAGGTGCGACTCATTGCTTCAGGATTCTATAATTGTGCGGATACGATTTCAAAACAAATTGAAGTCTTTCATCAACCCACATCGATCGCAAATTTCAATGACACCCAATTTTGTCTAAAAGGGAATAAATTCATTCATTCTAGCCTTTCGACTGTCAACGCCACCTGGGGGGCAGCCATCGTTCAATCGAATTGGAACTATGGAAATGGACAAACAGCAACCGGGGGTTCACCGGCAGATTTTAGCTATCCTGCCGCCGGAACCTATCTTCTAAAACTTGGAGTCTTAACCAATCAAGGTTGTACCGATACAAGTACTGCTATCATTCACATTTATTCAGACCCTAAAGCAGGATACTCCATTAATGATAGTATTCAGTGTGAAAAGGGGCATGAATTCGTCTTCGGCCGAAATGCCTCCGCAGATGTTATTTCTCATATCTTTAACTTCAACAAAACAGCTGCTGAATTGCCTTCTGGAAGCGGGCGCTACACCTTTGCAGATACAGGAAACATTCAAGTTACCATGATTGTACTCAACGCAACGTCTTGTTCGGATACACTTATTGGTAATATAAGAATACTGTCTAAACCAAAAATTGACTTTAGTGCAAATACAGTCTGCCTGGGCGAAACAACCCAATTCACCAACCTTTCACAAACCGGGACTTATCAGTGGCATTTCGGAGATGGCCAAACCTCTGCATTAACAAACCCAACCCACACTTACAGCAAGGCTGACAGTTTCGATGTTTCTCTGGAAGTAAGTGCAAACGGATGCTCAGATACTTTGCTTAAAATTAAAAGTGCCGCTGTACATCCGGTTCCGATTGCTGCCTTTAGCGCGGTACTGAATCAACCTTTACCATTAATCACACAGATTCAATTGAACAATCAAAGTTTATTATCTGATCAGTATTTTTGGAATCTCGATCGATTCGGCTCATCCGTGTTGACCAATCCTGAGTTTGACGTAACGGACACCGCTACTTTCCGCGTAATCTTAATTGCATCCAACCGATATAATTGCCACGACACTACTTTCCGTGATTTTGTGGTGATTCCGGATGAAAAAGTCTTCATCCCGGAAGTCTTTACACCCAATGCCGATAATCTGAATGAAATATTTAAACCCTTTGGGGTACGATTCTTTTCAGAATATCGATTCGTGATTTATAACCGATGGGGTGAAAAAGTATTTGAATCTGATCAGCCTGCTAAAGGCTGGGATGGTACATATAAAGGACTACCTGCAACACCGGGCGTGTATGTTTATTTACTTGAACTTGTTGATAGCAGAAACCGACGTATCAGCGAAAAAGGCACCGTTCAATTGTTGCGGTAAATTTCTTGTTTCAAAAATGCCCTTTTATAATGCTTTGCCATGGAGATTATTCGATGGTGAGTGCCCCTAGAATTTCTTCTGCCATAAAAGGACCTCCGGGGTAATTTGCCGTGTAATCGAGATTAAGCCATATATTCCCCTGTTCATCAATATGGTAATGCAGGTTTTTATCTTTCGATTCAATAGGAAAAAGTTCATGTCGAACCAGTTGATTTAAACTTCCAAGATCCTGACGCTTGCCAGCCTTCAATTCGGGATACATATGGTTATGGGTATGAATTAATCTCGGGGTTCCGCCCACAGAACGAATGGCTGCAGCCATCAGAATGGAGTGATCGTCACAATCACCCGATAAGAAGCGGATAGATTCACTTGCTTTGGCAAAATAGTCACGGCTTTTAGGATCATTCACATATTTCCAATTCGAATTTATTTCCTTAAAAACCGCCAAAGCGTGCACCAAGGGCCTGAGCTTTTTATCAAATTTCAAACCTTGAAAATGCTTGTTCACGCACATCAATGCAAAATCTCTCACAATAGGATTATCAATATCTATGGCCTTTAATACGGTTGATTTATGATGAAAAGGCCTCAATTTTGATAATTGCAGATTCTGAATTTTTACATTTTCTCTGGTTGCAAAAAGCAGCGTTTTGTAATCCTGTCCCGCCTCTATAAAACCATAGTATCCAAATATAGATCCGTATCCGAGCAATGCAAATGACAAAAAGAATAGAGCGATCACAAGCCCCTTAAACCAATAATACAAAACTTCAACAGCGATTACTACCAATAAAAACAGTACGATACGATCAAACTTGAATGCCCAATTCAATTCAGGCAACCAACGGTGGAGCACAATGAATCCCGGTAATGCCACCAAATGGCTCATGACCCGAAAAACCACGATGTACTTGCCAAAAAAGCCCTTGTACGGCTGTTCCTTTGGATCCTTCGTACCTTTAGTTGTGCAGAAAAAACGGGCGTGAATAGTTTTAGGCAACCAATACTGTTTCTGACAATTTTCGCAAATATTTTTCTTTTGACTCATAAAAACTGCCCACCTTACAATGGATACAACCCATTGTATGCAAATATAGTCTCATAGACCTTACTGCCCCGAATTACCATGTATAAAGACCCTAATCATTCAGAAATACTTGCAAACGGAAGTAAGTATTTCAAAAAATGTTGCATCCATTTCCCTGTTTCATCTTTGTAGGGTCGAAAGGGTTAACCCCCATAGACGCGAGAGATAATTTAGTTAGTTACATTTTAATTTTTATGTTATGACAACTTTAAGAAACAAAGTTCAACTCATTGGAAACCTAGGCGGTGCACCCGAAGTTAAGACATTAGACAATGGAAAGCAGATGGTGAAATTCAGTTTGGCAACCAATGAAACCTACCGGAATGCAAATGGAGAGCAGGTTACCGACACACAATGGCACAATGTGATTGCCTGGGGCAGCACAGCGAAGCTAGCCGAAAAGTTCCTCGAGAAGGGGAAAGAAGTAGCCATTGAAGGAAAACTCAGCAGCCGCAGTTACGACGACAAGGATGGTATCAAAAGGTACATCACTGAAATCGTAGCCAACGAAATTTTGCTCATCGGTAAGAAAGCAAACTAATTGATTTGCAGTTTCTTAGTAAAAGGCGTGCTGCACCATGCAGCCGCCTTTTATCATTTACAAAAAAGTACTATTTTGGTGTTGGCGGTTTAGAAACATCACAACATTCCATGGTTTGTTTGCCTTGTTCCTTTTTGATTTCCGGGCTCAGGTATGGAATACCAAGATTCATTCCTCGCACAATGAGGAGCACTCCCACGAATAAGGATGTAAATGGCAATACGTGTTTGACCCTGCTTCTGATCTTTAATGGCAACCATCTGCCTGATACACTGATAATAAACATCATTGGGAATGTTCCCAAGCCGAAGAATCCCATATAAATAGCCCCCTCAGCGATCCCTCCTGCCACGAGGGCTCCTGCCAAGGCAATATACACCAGACCACAGGGTAAAAGTCCATTGAGTAACCCGGTTATCAGCCAACTTGCACTACCACGATTTTGAAGTGATTTGCTCAAAGCTCCAACCAGTTTTTCATGTAAAAAGGCAAAGGGCCTAATTTTCCCTTTTAATTGGGTAAATAGGAAAGATACAATCAAAACTGCACCGGTAATGATACTGAGCCATTGTTGCCATCCTGCCGGTTTAATCCATTCACCGGGTAATCCCATTATAGCGCCCAAAGCCGCATATGAAATAATCCGTCCGAAGTTATATTGAAATCGCTGCCAGTAATATGCAAATCCTGAGTGGCCAAAATCAGGTAAGCTCATGGCAATAGGTCCACACATACCTGCACAGTGCAAACTACCGAGTAACCCAGTTGTGAACGCCAGCCAAATCATTGATTTTCTACAAAAAACACCTTCTCCAGGTAATAATCTTTGTTCCCGGAAGACCATTCAAATTTTGCAATCCATTTACCCTTTTCCAACTGCAATTCGGTCATAACCGACGGAGTAGCTTTCAAAGCGCTCACATCCACCGTTTTATCTTGATTAGAGGCATCCGGTTTATAGAGCAAAAGATTGGCTTTTGATACTGGAGTTTTATCCGGCATGGTGATGCTAAAAGTTCCATTGGGATTCCAAACCAACTGTGGTTGTTCCTTTAATTCGTTGGTATTGCGTTCCTTAACTATTTGCTCTTCATATCGTTGTCCTCTTGAATAATAGTCATCTTCTTCAATCGAATCCTGATTTCCCCACATACGAATTCCCAAAAAAACCACAAATGCAATGAATAATGTCATGCTGACAACCAGCTTATGTCCCCAGTTTAATTTCATTTTAGTCCTGCAATTGGTCCAAGAAATGATGTTTCTAAAAATGCGTTGAATTTTCCATTCGTATAAAGAGACAATTTTAGTTTGGTATTGTTTCTCGTTACGGCTTGTTGAGGCATTTTTATGAGAAATACTCTTTTAACGACTTCACCTCCGAGCACTGCATGGTCTGCATCAATAAAAATAATCTTTGCATCTTTGTTTTCACTTACCAAATCAAATTGGGTGTCCTCAAAGGTTTTATTCACCAGTTCTAGATTATAAATATTGGTGACATATCCTTCCTGATCAGTGGTAAAATTTGACCCCGGGGATCGCAAAACGGATGCGTCAATTTCTTGTCTTGTTGCCAATATATACCCTAAAACAATCGTGAGAACAATCAGTAAAACAGAATATCCAATCATTCTTGGGGTCCATTTGAAGCCGGTTCCTTTTTCAATATTGGTCACCGAATCAAAGCGTATGAGCCCTTGTGGCTTGTTGATCTTCTCCATCACCGGGTTACAAGCATCGATACAAGCCGTGCAATTGATACATTCGAGCTGTGTTCCATTTCGAATATCAATCCCCGTTGGACAAACATCTATACAAAGGCCACAATCGATACAATCTCCCTTATCCGTTTGTTCCTCACTTTTTCTAATTTTCCCCCTTGGTTCGCCTCTTTTATAATCGTATGCAACCACCACAGAATTGGGATCGAGCATCACACCCTGCAATCTTCCGTAAGGGCAAATGATGATACAAACAATTTCCCTGAGTTTTGCAAAAACCAAGTAAAAAACAAAGGTAAAGATGATGATAGCAATGAATCCAACCATGTGAATTCCAATAGGCTCCGTGATAATTTTGATCAAAGCGTCTGAACCTATTATGTAAGCCAAAAATGTATTGGCAATCAAAAATGAAATCAAATAGAAAATCAGATGTTTAGACCCTTTCTTGAGAATTTTCTCTGTATTCCAGGGCATGGCATCCAACTTTTTCTGACTCACTGAATTTCCCTCTATCCAGTTTTCTATTTTTCTGAAAACCATTTCCATAAAGATGGTCTGAGGACAAGCCCATCCGCACCATATGCGACCGAAAATGACCGTAAATAGGACCACAAATAATATTGCAACCACCAATCCAAAAGCAAAAATGTAAAAATCTTGAGGCCAAAAAGGACTACCAAAAATTACGAATTTACGTTCGATGATATTGAGCAGTAGAATGGGATTCCCTTTGATTCGAATCCAAGGGCCTGCAAATAGCAATACAAGAAGAGCGTAACTCAACCAAGAACGGTATTTATACCATTTCCCTTTTATGATTTTCGGATAAAGCCAAATCCGTTTTCCGGATTGGGTTACGTTCCCCAGATGTTCTCTGAAGTTTTCGGTTCGTTGGCGGTCAGATGACATTAATTATTTGGTCTCCTTCGGAGTTTGAGCTGTTTTTGAAGAATCGGTAAACGCAGTTGCTGACTCTTCAGGCGCGCCTTCCGGAATATACTTGTCTCCCTGAGGAGCTTTCCCTCCCGGAGGATTTGTGCCCTGTAATGTAAGAATGAAACTAGCTACCTGTTGCATTTTCTTGGGATCCAAATCCTTCTGCCAGCTTTGCATACCTTTTTCAACAACACCGTACTTTATGGTTTTGAAAATATCTTTGATGCCACCGCCATGAATCCAATATTGATCGGTTAGGTTTGGACCAACACTGCCCTGTCCTTTATCTAAATGGCATACGGCACATTTTTCTTTAAAAACAGCAGCACCTGCACCAATATCTGATTTTTCAGCTAAAACAACCACACTATTTTCATCGATGAGATTGGCCGCTTTAGCAAGATAGGTCTTATGCATCACTTCGGCATCGGCAAGTTCTGTCAGGTATTCCTGTTCCTGTGATGGCCCGTTTTTAGTAATGCTGTAGCGGACAAAATACACCACCGCAAACACAATGGTTCCGTAAAAAAGGAACATGAACCAGGGTGGAGGAGGATTATCGAGTTCACGAATTCCATCGTATTCATGGTGCATCATTGCATCTTTATCAGATGAAACCGGCTTAAATTGAAACAACCGTTCCCACGGATATTTGTATTCTTCCTCTTCTTTGTCAAATTCTCCCTTATAAAAACTCTTCAGGTGAGCACTGATTCTCCAAAGTACGAACACCAATATGAGCAAGATAAAAACCACGAGTCCGACCAAATACATAATCGCTTCTCCATTGATGGGTAGAGGTGTGGTAAAGACCTCCGGACCTCCCTTTGCCTGGCTAAATACAGGCAAGGAAGTGGCCGCAATAACAGCGGCTGACATAAAATATTTAACGAGTCTTTTCATGATATATCTGAATGGTTATTGGATTCATTAAAAGGTAATTCACTCATTTTTGTAATATGGCCCTTGTCAGCCTTCCATACGTAAGCTGAAGCACCCACAAACAATAAAATAAAAATCAACAGCGATAGAATGACGAATACGTCTGCTCCTTCAATTCTATCTAACATTTGACTCAACATATGCTTACTTGGTTAATTGTGTTGTTTTACTTTCAGGCTTGATATCTCTACCCAATTTCTGCAGGTAGGCTATCAAAGCCACAATTTCACTCTCTTCCAGTTTTATTCCGGCTTCAGGATCTAAATCAAGACCTTCCTTTTTGAGTTCATCCGAAATGGTTTGAGCTTGTGCTTTCAAATCAGCCAAAGCCATTTTTTCATATCCTTTTGGATAATCCACACCAAGTGTTCTCATTGCATTGATTTTATCTTCTGTTTGAGAAGTGTTCAGCGCAGAAGTATAGAACCAGTCATATTTTGGCATGATGGATCTAGGTGAAGTACTATTTGGATCTTTCATGTGCTGAAAATGCCATGCCGCACTTTTGTATGCCCGGCTTGTTTTATTCCCTTCACGCGCCAAATCCGGTCCGGTTCTCTTTGAGCCCCATAAAAATGGATGATCATAAACATATTCTCCTGATTTGGAGTATTCACCATAACGCTCTGTTTCACTTCTGAATGGCCTTACTAGCTGAGAGTGGCAGTTGTTACAACCTTCTCGTATATATAAATCACGACCTTCCAATTCAAGTGGGGTGTATGGTTTTACACTCTCAATGGTTTTAACATTGCTTTTCACTAAAAACATCGGAACAAATTCGAAAATGGTACCGATTAATATCATCACCAAAGAAGCAATGACCATTTGGATAGGTCTTCTTTCAATCCAACGGTGCCAATGTGCATCGTCTTTACTAACAGGTTCATTCACTGAGGTCAATGGATAGGCTTCTGCTGCCTCATTTTTAATCAGTTGACCACTCTTAGCCGTTTTGATGAGGTTCCATGCCATAATGATAGCACCGGTCCAATAAAGGAATCCACCCAATGCTCTTAACATATGCATAGGAAGGATTCGAATGGTGGTATCAAGGAAGTTTCCATATCTCAACAATCCTTCTTCTGTAAACTCTTTCCACATCAAACCTTGGGTATAACCAGAGAAATACATGGGAATTGCATATAGAATAATTCCAAGGGTAGCAATCCAAAAGTGCGTGTTGGCTGCTTTGCGGCTATAGAGGTTAGTATTGAAGATTTTAGGAACAATCCAATAGAGCATGGCAAAGGTGAGGAAACCATTCCAACCAAGAGCGCCCACGTGCACGTGACTAACAATCCAATCCGTAAAGTGCGCAATGGCATTGATGTTTTTCAATGAAAGCATCGGTCCTTCAAACGTGGCCATACCATAACAGGTGATTCCGACAACCATAAATTTAAGCAATACATCATCCCGAACTTTATCCCAGGCGCCTCTTAAAGTCAGTAAACCGTTTAACATACCACCCCATGAAGGAGCAATTAACATAATCGAGAAGGCAACACCCAGGGTTTGGGCCCAATCCGGCAATGAACTGTATAACAAATGGTGAGGTCCGGCCCAGATATATAAAAATATGAGCGACCAAAAGTGCAAGATCGACAGTTTGTAAGAATACACCGGTCTTTCGGCCATTTTAGGCATGAAATAATACATGAGACCAAGAAAAGGTGTAGTCAAAAAGAATGCAACTGCATTGTGTCCGTACCACCACTGAACCAAAGCATCTTGAACCCCTGCATACCAACTGTAGCTTTTCATAAAGCTTATAGGCAATTCAAAAGAGTTCACAATGTGTAACAAGGCAACAGTTACAAACGTGGCAATGTAAAACCAAATGGCCACATACAGGTGTTTCTCCCTACGTTTGATAATGGTTCCAACCATATTTATTCCAAATACCACCCAGATCAATGCAATAGCTATGTCGATAGGCCACTCAAGTTCTGCATATTCCTTAGACGTAGTAATCCCTAATGGAAGCGTTAAAGCTGCTGCCACAATGATGAGCTGCCATCCCCAGAAATGTATATTGCTCAGCGTGTCGCTGAACATTCTGGCTTTGAGCAAACGCTGCAGTGAATAATACACTCCCATAAAAATGGCATTTCCAACAAAAGCAAAAATCACTGCATTGGTATGCAGGGGTCTGATTCTACCAAAAGTGAGGTACTGAGTATAGTTCAACTCAGGATAAAAAAGCTGTGTGGCAATAATCACCCCAACCAGCATTCCAATAATGCCCCAAAACACAGTTGCGATGGCAAAATTTTTGACAATTCGATTGTCGTAATAAAACTGTTCTTTTTGCATGGTATCGATATAATTAATTATGGTTATTTTTTTTAGGCTTGTCGTCAAACAGCATTCTGACAGAAGGGGTATGTAAGTCATCATTCTGTCCGGATTTTACTGTCCAGAAAAAGGCACCCAAAAATATCAGGGCCAATGAAATACTGCATCCGATTAGTATAAATATTACGCTCATCTCAATTTTAATTTATGGGCCATATAATTGGTGTAAAAGGTATTGAACAAAACCACGGTGATAGAACTCAATGGCATCAGAATGGCCGCTATTACAGGTGATAATTGTCCCTGCACTGCAAAATACAATCCGACTAAATTGTACATAAGAGAAATGCCAAAACTTATTCGGATGGTTTGAAGTGTTTTGACACACAACCTCAGCATACGATTCAATTCCGGGAGTTTTTCAGACATGATAATTCCTTTGGCGGCAGGAGTAAATTGACTGGCATTTTCTGCAATCACAACCCCTACATCACTACTCATCAATGCGCCGGCGTCATTCAGTCCATCGCCCACCATCATAACGACATCCCCTTTTTGGCTCAATTCAGAAATTCTATTCTTTTTATCTTCTGGAGTTTGACCAAAAAATACTTGTTGAAACCCATTCCAAACCTGCATCAAACCATGTTTCTCGCGGGCCGTATCTCCGGATAATACGCTGATTTTGTATCGAACACCCAACCTTTTTAACAACTTGGTTATGAATGACCTGTAATGATTTTTAATAGAAAAATGCCCCATCACAATGCCATTAACACTCACATAAACTCCGGCATAATCTCTTGTGTTCAGTGCACCACAAAAGCTTGCACTGCCCAATTTTAAGAATCCAACCGATTCGATGGTTCCTTGAATACCGGATCCTGAAATCTCGGCAAACTGATCAACCTTGATCAACTTATAATTTTGCAATTTCCCACTTATGGCTCTGCTGTAAGGATGCTGACTTTGATCTACCAAGGATTTAACAGCACTGAAAAATATATCATTGGCGAAATCTCCCACATACTGAACTTCAAATTCCTGTGGAGTGGTTAAAGTACCGGTTTTGTCAAATACTATATGATTTACTCTGGCCAATTGCTCCAAAACTTGTGCATTCTTAAGATAAAATCCTCGACTTCCCAAAAGACGAAGCGTATTGCCCAAAGCCAACGGTGAGGACAGTGCAAGAGCACACGGACAGGCCACAATTAACACAGAAGTAAAGGCAAAAAAACCAATCGAAAGGTCGATAAAACTCCATACGATTAAGGTTATGAAAGCGATGGCTATCAATGCTATAGTGAAGTATTTGCTAATGAGCTCAGAAAAGGATGTAAGCCGAGATTGGTTGAGATTATCTCCTTGACTATTCCATATCTTAGTAAGCTGACTTTGAGAAACTTCCTTTAAAATTTCAACTTCTATGGCTCCACCCAATTGGCGGCCCCCTCCATAAACAATTTCACCTAAAACCTTGTGAACAGGCACCGATTCACCGGTCACAAAACTATAATCAATATAGGCATCCCCATTAAAGACAATTGCGTCTGCCGGTATTAATTCCCCATTTCTAATCTTCAATCGGTCGCCTTTATGGATATTGCTCAACAAAGTGCTCGTCCATTGATCATCCTTAAAAATGGTCACAGCCAATGGAAAATAACTCTTATAGTCACGTTCAAAATTGAGATGTTCATAGGTATAATTCTGAAACCACTTCCCGGCTAGTAAAAAGAAGAGCAAGCCGCTAAATGAATCCATGTATCCAGGACCGGCTTCCCATAAGATTTCATAAACACTGCGGGCAAAAAGAGCCACCATTCCTAAAGCCAGAGGAACATTGATGTGAATGATTTTCTTTCGAAGCGCTTTGTAGGCCGAGGTAAAATAATCAGATGCTGAATAAAGCAACACAGGCACGCCCAATAATAAATTGATGTAGGAGAAGAATCGATAAAACGACGCATCCTCCTTTAAAGACATTCCAAAGTATTCAGGGAAACTCAATAACATGATATTGCCGAAACAAAAACCGGCCACCGCCAATTTCAGCAATAAGTCTCTATCCGTTCTATATGATTTAGATTTCTGTTCATCCTGTAATGAAATCTCAGGTTTATATCCAATGTCACGAAGTAATTCTGCCAATTTTCGGATGGTTATTTTTTCCGGATCAATATTGGCCGTGAATTCCTTTTTCAAAAAATCTACCCTGCTATTTAAAATACCGGGATGCAATAAATGTAGATTCTCGAGCAACCAGATGCAAGAACTGCAATGAATAGCTGGGATTTTAAGACTGAGTTTAACGAGATTTTCGTTTTTAAAATCGATCAGCAAATTGGAGATTTCGGGTGCATCCAAATAGGCAAATTGTTCCGAATCAGACGACGTGACCTTGATTCCCGGATTTTGTGTCATACGGTAGTAATCGTCCATACCGTTTTCCACCAAAATCTTATGTACGGTAGAACATCCATCGCAACAGAAGGTCTTGTCGCCACGATTTACTGCCCTTATTACAATGTCACCGCAATGAAAGCAAATCTCTTTTTGTTTGACCGAATCTATCATTTCTCAGGTACGGCAAATTTGAATTTTATATTCACAAATGAAACTGAATTGAGTCACCGTGAGATATGATTTTTATCATAAGTATGAAACAGTAAAATCATTATCGATCTTGATGAGCTTCCGGCTAGTCTCTCATGAAAGCTATGGATAATCAGATACCTATTTGACTTGTCTGTTTAAGAGGGTCAGGTGAATTAAATGGGGATTAGGCAAAATGTTTCTCTAGTCTAAAGAGGAAGTAATCCCGAAGGGATGAAATGATTATAGAATTAGATGAATTAACATTCACAACCCCGGAGGGGTGATATATTGAATAAGACCTAAAAAAAATCGTGTATATGTATCCAAAAACTGGAAACATATACACGAATTCAATTGGGCTACAAATGGTTTATTCTAAATCTACTTCATCCGGTCTAACTTGATGAGACTCACCAAAATGACGCGCATGTTCTACATGCTTATGTAAAGTCCAGCTATCGGTATTTACTGTCTGCAACCAAGAATTTCCACTTTGACGAAATATCTGAATATGCAAACCAAAACGATCTCTGAACATTCCTTCTAATTGAGCAACTGTAAACTGATCATCAATTTCAACGCTCAACTCCGTATGAAATTTCCTGAGCTCCCAAAGTTTCGGATTACCCTTGATCAATTCTTCTTTATCTGAACCTTCTCCACTCGCATGACTGGTCGCAACAAATTCAATTTTCAGACCGGGAAAATGTCTGCTAAAGTCATCTTTGATTTCTCGGATGGACTTGTTGTCCATGATATCAAGGCGCATGGATTTCATAGTTTATAACACTTTAGAAAGATATTCGATAAATTCGGCCTTCATTTCACGGTAAATCTTTTCAAAAGCCTGCATCTGATCGCGCAACTCGGAGTGATCTTCCATTTTACGATGATCCGTAGCTACATCGTTGTTTTTTACCTCTTCAAGAATTTTATCTTCTCCCACATTCATTTCATGATTCAATATATCAATCACTTCACGTTGACGAATAAATTGATTTTGAAAATGTTCTACTTGGCTTAATACTTCTGTGCCCGTATTTGCAATCACTACTTCTGAAAGTCTTAGTTCAAACGATCTCAATTCATCGCTATAAAAGCCAAGACTTTTACTCCATTCCACATTTTCTGCATGCAATGTTTTCAAATACTGTTGGTTACTATCCATTTGTTTTTATCTAATTATGAGTTTATTTCAATGAAAAACGATTATAGGGGTTTCAGTGTGCATGGCAACATGCTTGGTCACACTTTTGTGAAACAGATCTTCAAAGAACCCCCGATCTCCGGCACGCATGGCCAACAATTCAATTTTTTCTGCCACAATATAATTCTCAATGGCCATCGCTGCATTATCACCTTCCACCACTTCCATAATCAATTCATTGTGTGTATGAACCATTTTTGAAATAACTGATTTTTGAGATTCAGTTAACTCCTTATTCTTTGGAATGAAATGAACCAAATGCAACTCCGGATTAAATAAGCTCGTTAAATCTACTATCCAGTCGAGCTTTGCAATGTCTTCTTCTTCAAGTTTGGAGGCAAATGCCAATTTAGTAAACTTGGTAAAATGGGCTCCGGTTGGCACCACCATCAGATTATGACGGATGCTCTTCATCACATTGGTTGTTACCCCTCCCAGTAAATTGTCAAATATATCTGAACTTCCTTTGGTACCCATAATCACTAAATCCGCTTTTATTTCAGCGGCTTTATCGATGATTAGATCCCGGGCAAAACCAAATTCTACCTCCGTTGTAACATTTTTAAGAAAATACCTCCTTTCAACCATTTCTTTCAAAGATTGAATATCGTTCTCAGAAGTTTCCTTCAATTCATACATGGCTGAATCTAACACCATGGCTGCATCCTGAACATCTACCGTTGGCACATGTTGGGCATGCAAAATATGCAAATCAGCACCGGTAAACTGAGCAACTTCTGCCGCAAATTTTAACGCTTTGGCTGCATTTTCTGAAAAGTCGGTTGGGAAGAGAATTTTATGAATCATAATTTTTGTCAAATTTTATCGAAATTTAATGAAAGACCGCAAGAAAAGTGAAACTTGTAACGAATTTTATCTGATTTGCAAGATCAGCCTTTCACCCATTGACCATTCCAATCTTTCAGTCCATCTTTAAGCATATAAACATTTTCGAATCCAAGACCTTGTATAATTCTTGAAACCGAATTCGTTCTCAATCCTGAATTGCAATAAAAAAGATATGCGCCTTTGATATCCATCGACTTCAACTTCAAATAACTTCCATTTTGCATAATATCTAAATGAACCGCTTCGGGCAAATGGCCGGATTTAAAATCCACTTCATCTCTTAAATCAACAATCTGAATGCCCTCATTCTCAGAAAGGAGGCTATTGCATTCATCTCTATTGATGTATTTGATCATTTTTAGTATCGAAATCAAGTGGTTCAATCTAGGTTTCTTTTATGGAAGATGGTGCATTTTCTAAACTCCTCGCGGGAATATGAATTTGCAGCCCACCAACCGTAAAAATGCTTGTCAATTTATCTTCAATTACAAAAACAGGCCATGAAAAAGCACAGGGATCAACTCCGTTACTCCATTCTCTGCGCGTGTAATGACTTGATTTCTCTTCTGAATCAGAAGGTCTTTTAGATTCTACCGTTAACGAATTATTTTCAGCAGAAAAGTTCGCATTTCTCTGATCATCAATCGGAAAAACATCCGTTGCAAATCGATTCCATCTCTCCGAGGCATTCGCACCAGAAACAGAATCATTTCTAAAAAGATCGATGCATCGAAAATTCAGAAAATTCTCCGAATACGACCGCATGACCCATTTACTGCTAACGTTGCTCATCTCTCAAAACTCATTTCACATCACAAAGAAGCACAAATATGCAATCTTCAGAAATGAGCCTTGTCAAACTAGAACATGATTTTTATCAGTAGGGTGCTTTGCGTAATTTTTCTACTTCAAGAATGGTGATCTCGCTCCCTTTGATATCAATAAACCCGGAAGCTTTAAATTCACTAAGCATGCGAATGGCTGATTCTGTAGCGGTTCCGACGATGCTGGCCAAGTCATCGCGTGAAATACTCATGCTATATGTGGCAGCTCCTTTGTCTGAATAGGTATCATAAATCTTCACCAACGCATCCGCAACACGCTTTCGAACCGTATTATAAGCGAGTTCAAGTAAATGACTTTCTCTTTCTGTGATGTCGTTTGACATCATTTTAATAAAGGCACTTGACACTTCCTTATCGTTAAAAATAAGATTCAGAAAGTCTTCCCTCGGGATCAATCTGATTTCAGAATCTTCCAATGTTTCGGCAGCGTCTCCTTGATTGTGGCCTTTTAATAAAGACTCATAACCAAAATAATCTCCATCCTTTAGCAAGGCCGCAGTAATTTCCTTCCCATCATTATTCACCTGATACAACTTTACCTTACCGGTAACAATTTGAAAGAGATATAAAGGCCGGTCGTCTTGCTGAAATATGATTTCTTTTTTATGATAATTCCTGCAAACGGAGTGATCGGCAATGTCTTTAAGTTTATCCATCCCATGAGCGGTTTCAATCAACTTGCTCCAATTGTTCTGATCACTTGACGCTGCAAGTTGTTTCCACTTGCGATTTTTTTCAATGCGCATTTCAATGGCCTGCAATAGAACTGACTCTTCGAATGGCTTTGTAATATAGTCATCAGCCCCCATGCTCATCCCTTTGCGCATATCTGCGCTTTCTGACTTTGCAGTTAAGAAAATAAATGGAATAGTAGACGTTTCCGGCTGACGGCTCAAGATCTGTAAGACACCATAACCATCCAAACCCGGCATCATGATATCACAAATGATTAAATCAGGTTGAATTTCCTTGGCTGCCAAAACTCCTTGCTTACCGTCTTCGGCTACTTGGGCATCAAATCCATAAAGTTGTAATAGCTCCTGAATATTTTCCCGAACATCCGAATTGTCTTCAATAATCAATATAGTTGACTTCATTTCTTAGTTTGATCAAACGTGAGCGTAAAAGTAGTACCTTTATTTAAAATACTCTCAAAACAAATTTCACCTTGCATCAGTTCGACATATTTCTTAACAATGTGCAAGCCTAAACCGGTACCCGGTATATTTCCTGAGTTAGCTGCCCTAAAAAAACGAGAAAACAACAAAGGTTGGTCTTTTTCAGGGATACCCATACCTTCATCACATACATCAAATATCAACAGCTCTTTCTCCTGATGAATTTTCAGGTAAATACTTTTCCCGGTTTCAGAATATTTAGAAGCATTTGACAATAGATTATTGAGCACATTTCTCATCAAATGCTGATCGAGACAAACCTCTAATTTCTCCGCATGGCATTCAATTTTAATCGATTGTCCGGGTTTAAGGATCCCTTCAATTTCTTCGCAAATTTCTTTTAAATAAGAACACAATTCGAATGTGGTCTTGTTCGAATGTATGATGCCCTCATCTAATTTCTCCAATGACAAGAAATCCTGCAAAATCATGTTCAGGTTGTTCACATTCGATTTGATTCTTTCAATGTGTTTTTGTCTTTGAGGATCTTGATCTGTACTACTGTATTTACCAATCAGAGAGGCTGAACTAAGAATTGTACTAAGCGGCGTTCTGAATTCATGGGATGCCATAGAAACAAACCTGGATTTCATTTCATTCAATTCCTTTTCCTTTTGAAGCGCCCTGTATATTTCAACTTCTGCCTGTTTTTGCGGGGTGATATTGGTCTCCACAACCAATATATTATTGACTACACCGCGGGCATCCGTGAGTGGCACAGCGCGCAAAATATAAAAATTGTTATTCCTTTCTATTTCAAAAACCCGAGGTTCTCCTTTGGAAACAAGGCTGAGTTCTTCAGAAACGAAATTTCTTGCTTCAGGCAACATTTGATCAAGGAAGTTGCTTCCCACAAGCGTTTTAGGATCGATACCGACATCTGAAAACCCTTTCCCGTCTGCAAAAACATAATTGAGATTATGGTCAAAAACATTGATAACCCCATTGGGAAAATTGCTTGCAATCACAGTATAAAGCTCCTGACTGTTGCGTAAAGCATCTTC
>JBIIVF010000030.1:0-20657 GCA_044339595.1 Bacteroidia bacterium | reverse complement strand
GGGTGGAGACAAAGCCGTAACCCAAACCCACATGCAACAGATGGCCGTCATTTTTGTGGGCATCTTTGTGGCATTTGGTGCCATGATTTATATGTTGCAACCTTATGTTGGAATTCCTGAAATTATAGACATCGCCAAAGTTACCGGCAGATGGACATCTATCGACACCACGTTCAACCTCAATGAACGTTATAATGTCTGGAGCGGCATCATTGGAGGAACTTTTCTCATGCTTTCTTATTTCGGAACCGATCAAAGTCAGGTGCAACGATATCTCAGCGGTAAAAGTCTGAAAGAAATCCGTACCGGCTTGTTTTTTAACGCTGTATTAAAAATCCCTATGCAGTATTTTATCCTGTTCACCGGCGTGTTGCTCTTCGCATTCTATCAATTTCACAAGCCCCCTGAAAGCTTCGACAAACAGCTCATGGCCTATCAGGACGAGGCATTTTTAAAGGAAAATCAATCCCAACACGCGCTTCTGTTCGATTCATCCCAAAAAACACTTCAGCATTATCTTGATCATAAAGACAGCAGCAGTGCCAAGTTGTATCGATCGCTTTTGTCTGTGGATAAACAACGCCAAGACACCCTCCTGAATCAAGCAAAATCAAATGGATATAAACCGCAGGTAAAGAGCAGCGACTTTGTATTCATCACTTTCATTCTTGACTTTCTGCCCGCCGGAATAATTGGGTTGTTGCTGGCCATGATCTTTTCTGCGGCCATGTCGAGTACCAGCGCTGAATTGAGCGCCTTATCTACCACCTCGCATGTAGATTTCCTGACACGACTCAGAAAAAGCAAATCTAAAAGCAAAGAATCTAAAGGACTATTTGAAGCCAGGATGCTTAACCTCGCATGGGGAATTTTGGCCATAGGATTTGCTCTGATGGCCAATATGTTTGAAAATCTGGTGGAAGCGGTGAATCTGCTCGGATCCCTTTTTTATGGAACGGTCCTGGGAATTTTCCTGGCCTCGCTTTTTGCACCCAAGTCTTCCTCGGGTTTGGTATTCATAGGAGCCTTACTGGCGCAAACGATAGTGCTTCTATTGTTTTTCTTTGAATCCTCAATCATAGAAGTGATTGGATTTAAAGTTTCCTATCTCTGGTTTAATCTTATTGCATCCACCATTGTGTGTGGATTTGCCTTCTCTGCTTTGATCATTGAAAAAATCAGCAAGTAAGCCTTTTGGGTTAGTTTCAGAAAAATGTAATTTTTTCTGATCCCGGATACCCCCAAAAGCATCTTGTCTGGGTAAGTAAGAATTGATTTTTTGTTCTTCAATGGTACTTCGATTAAGATTAACCAAGCGCCCCCATCCTTCATGATGGATGCCATTTTAAGAAAAAAATCTGCCTAAAAGCGATCCTTTGAAACCCGGTTCACTTCAATCTAAAAATCGTAATACAATGGAATATCATTAACCAATAGTGTCATGAATACACTTAAATCGACAATTAATCGAAGTTTTTATTAACTTCGCATGACAAGCATACCATGAATTTAATATCTGCTGAATATCTCGAAAGCTTTTCCCTCGGCTGTCAAACAAATTGGGATGATGTGTCTCTCAAGATGCATGACCATGAGAATAAGTCTTCCGAAACATTGAAACAATATCTAAAAGATGCGGCTTATTATTCTTTTAAATCCGATAAGCTCCAATCTACAGAAAAACTGAAGAACATCGAATCGATTGCAGAAGACTCTTTGCTTTCATCAGAAGTTCAAGATTTATATCATGCCTACCTCTTTGCCTTAGAGCATCCACTGAATAAGCAAAATTTTCTCCAAACGTTTGAGATTCTGTCATCGCATCTTCTTTCTGAAAATCATCAAAGCATATTTCGCGAAGAGAAACTACCTCTGGATGAATCAAATGCTACCATCCCGTTGTACGTTGCGGTGGAAGCTGAGAATGTAGAATCGAAATTTTCGATTCTATTTGACGACATTGAATTTCTAAAATCTGAGGATTTAACAACAGAAGAAACTTTTTATTACGCCTCGGTTATCCACCTTTGGCTTTTAAAAATTAACCCGTTTGCAGTGGCCAATGATGCTGCAGCACGCTTTCTCGAAAAATGGTTTTTAGCCACCAAAATCGGAAGAGGTGCATGGTGCATAAACTCTGAAAAATACTATTTTGAAAACTTAGCAACCTATCATCAGAATCTTTCATTGGGTTTTAATTTTTACGCACTATTTTGGGGGAAATGTATCCCGTTTCTGCTGATGCTGCCGGATGCATTTGAGCAGTCTGCTGAAAACAAAACCGTCTCTTAGCTTAATTCTTTAGTAAGGAGATTCGAAAGATTAAAACGAACATACTTGATCGAAATTCCTTCTAACAACCAGCGCTTTTCATAATAAGTTTGAATATTCAAGGCTTCAGGGCGATCTGTCCATTGGTAGATATTCGGATGATCTACTTCTTTGTCCAATTTCAAACTTTCGATTACTTCCAACGTAAAGGCATACAGTAAATCACTGTCGGTTTTGAGATTTAGATGAATACCCGGAACGCCAATTCGCCGGTATTTATTTAAGAACAAGGGATGTGTTAATCGTTTCTTCTCTTTACTCTCACGGGGTTGCGGATCCGCAAAAGTGATCCAGATTTCTGACACTT
The DNA here is from genome assembly GCA_044339595.1 of Bacteroidia bacterium. Taxonomy (GTDB): domain Bacteria; phylum Bacteroidota; class Bacteroidia; order NS11-12g; family UBA9320; genus CAZTGZ01. The sequence goes on along the minus strand of JBIIVF010000030.1, from coordinate 18,019 downwards.
CCCCTGCTGCGAAATAATCTTCTATTCGTTCAATTTGAGTTCGTAAAAAGGCCACATTGCTCAATTTGTTTTCCAAAGCAGTTTTGGCTCCTCGCCACATCCTGTTTCCTTTGATATCAACGCCGATAAAATTCTTTTCAGGATAAATCTCAGCCAATCCGAGCGTATATTCCCCTTTTCCGCAGGCTAACTCGAGTACGATTGGATTTTCATTACCAAAATAGGTATGCCACTTCCCTTTTTGTTCTTCCGCAAAACTGAAAGTATTCTCAAAGGATTCAAACTCTGAAAACTGTTTTAATTTGTGTTTGGCCATAAAAGTGCAAAAATATCAAATCACTCAGCCTCTGCACCGAAAATTTGAGATAATCGCCTTCGATCCGGCTTCATGTTCACTCTCGGAATCTTATCCATCGCGAACCAATGATTCGGAATCAGCCTTCGATCCATCATTCGGGTTAAATATTCTCTGCAATCTTCTAAATCTGCAACATCCGGCTTGCTTCCCTCAAACACAACCCCGATCACCTGACCAAATTTTTTATCGGGTATTCCAAAAACTACGAACGATGCACTTCCGACTTTACCCTTAAAAAATTGACCCAAATGGCTCTCCAAAGCGGTTGCGGTTATTTTCAGACCACCGCTGTTTAGCAGTTCCTCACTCCTACCGGTCAAAAACAAATTCCCTTGCTCAATCAACCCTATATCGCGGGTTACCCATCGCAATGCAAAGTGAGGGATATCAATCGTCACAAATTCGTCTTTTAAAGAGAATTGCACGCCATGAAAAGGCACGTACGGGTCAGTTTCATAATCAGTGCCGATGGTTTTTAGGGCAATATGTCCGGCAGTTTCTGTCATGCCGTATCCGATATAACCGGGTGATAACCTGTCGGATAAGTATTGGATGCACGAAGTTGGCAATGAAGTCCCCCCCAGTAAAATATGCGGAATTTCATCCAGTTTACGGCTTCCAAGCGGCATGGCCAATATCTGCTCCAGCTGATAGGGCACCATTGAAATGAACGTTGGCTGAAGGGTCCAAACATCCGCAGGATTGGCCACAGGTTCTAAGATCTCAATATCCCAGTCAAAAACCAGGCTTCTCACCAACATCATAAACCCACCGGCCTTATCGAGAGGCAAACAACAACAAACCTTTTCTTCGCCGCCCAGTTGCATGACCCGATGCGTTTCACCGGCCACCCATTCGAGATATTTTCGATGATGAAACACTGTCTTGGGTTCGCCCGTGCTTCCGGAGGTGGTCAGTTCAAAGACCGGTTGATGACTGTACCATTGAGTTACCAATTGTGCAGTTTTGCGCAACAGATGATGGGTGTGTTGCTGAAATGAATTCGCTGCCTCTGGATCAAAAGTTATCCCACCAACCGTAATCTTCATTTATAGCTGGGATTTGATATTCTGAACAAACGCATCGATTTCGTTTTCGCTGTTATATATATGAGTAGAAACCCGAATGCAATTGATATTGTTTTCGGGCACACCGCGAATGATGAATCCGGCCTTTCTGCTTTTTTCCACTGCTTCCTGAAATCCGACCTTTCGCAACCGAAATGCAACCACGGCACCTCTTGATTTTTCTTCGGTGGGCGTGAGCATTTCTACATGTTCATTGCCAAGTGCCAACAAACTGTTTTGCATATATTTTCCCAAATAAATTATGCGGTCTTGTATTTTCTTGATGCCTATTTTCTCCTGAAATTCTACCGACGCCGCAATGCCATGATACAATGCCGCACTTTGAGTTCCGTAAAAATAGCGATGTGCGGTAGGCACCAATCCTTCCAATTGAGGAGGGTGACTCAATAAATTCCAGGCGCCGGATGAATAACCGCCCACATGATAGGCTTGTACGGCATCGAGTTTATCTTTGCAAACATATAAAAAACCGGTCCCTTTTGGCGCTAACATCCATTTATGACAGCAAGAGGCATAGGCGTCACAACCCATGTCGTGCAAATCGAGTGTGAGCATTCCCGGCCCGTGGGCACCATCGACGAAAGAGAAAATCCCCTTTTCCCTGGCCAAAGTGCATATTTCTTTTGCCGGTAAAATTTGACCTGTCGTGCAGGGAATATGCGGAACGGCGATTACTTTGGTTCTTTTACTGATGGCCTTTCGAATCCGATCGAGCGTCTCTTCGGCCGTAGATGCGGGTGAAATTACTTTCAATTTCAGACCGTGCATTAAAGCCCTATGAAGCCATGGGAGACCATTGCCGACATGTTCTTGATCGGTGATAATGATTTCATCGCGTTTTTTGAGTTTGAGTCCCCAACAAACGATGTTAATGCCTTCGGTTACATTGTGCGTAATGGCGATTTCATCTTTGTGGGTTCCGGTCATTCTGGCCAAGGCCGACAATGCTTCTTCCTTTCCACCGCCGTAGGCCGCAAAAACATTCGTGTCATCGATGGCTTTTTTGAATCTTTCGAGCACCGGATAGGGCGATGGGCCCATGGTTCCATTGTTCAGATAAGTAAAATCTTTACTCAACGGAAACTGATCCCGAAGGGCTTTCCAAAATTGAGCATCCTCTTGTTTCGGCCAGGTTGGTGCAGACGCCGCAGTTTTCGGCAAAATAGCTGCCAGGGTGCTCATGGCCCCCAGCTTAATAAAATCTCTTCGACTATTCATACGTTCATCCCAATTAATTGATTGTTCATCCTAACACCATACTTTCACCTTTCGAAATTCGTTCAAAAGCTTGTCAGTTGTTAAATCAACTACCTTTATTATTTCAATTATGGTTAAATTTGCCCTTCTTTCAAAAAAAAGCAGTATGAAGAAATTTTTTATTGGATTATTAACTGGAGTAATTTCTATTTCAGCAGCCCTTGCTCAAAAAGGTGGGCCGGTCATTTTTACTGTTGCAAAAGACACCGTTTATGGTGCCGAATTTGAGCGCGTTTTTAGCAAAAACAGCAAACCCGGCAAAGGAGCGCCCGCTATGGAAGAACTGGAGGAATACCTTCAACTTTACATTAAATTCAAACTAAAAGTAAAAGAGGCTTATGCTCTGGGGATGGATACCAATCAGGCATTTATTCAGGAATTGGCCGGTTACAGAAAACAGTTGGCGGTGCCTTATCTTACCGACAAAGAAGTTACGGACCAATTGATGCAAGAAGCTTATGATCGCATGAAAACAGAAGTTCGTGCAAGCCACATCATGGTGAGGTTATCACCGGATGCATCGCCTAAGGACACCCTTGAGGCCTGGATAAAGATCAACGAATGGAGAAATAAAATCACCAAAGAAGGCATGGCGTTTGACTCAGTTGCCTATCAGTATTCTGAAGATGAATCAGCCCGATTTAACTTCGGAGATTTGGGCTATTTTTCAAGTTTTGCTATGATTTACGCTTTCGAAAACATGGCTTTTACCACGCCGGTCGGACAGGTATCCGCTCCCTTCAGAACTCAATTCGGTTATCATATCCTCACGGTAAAAGACAAAAGACCGACCAGAGGAGATGTGCGATGTGCCCACATTATGATTCGTTTCAACAACGAAAGCGAGGTAGACGCCTCCAAAGTTCGTATTGATGGAATCTATAAGAAATTGACATCAGGTGAGGAATTCAGCACTCTGGTTCAGCAGTTTTCAGAAGATTTCACCACCAAAAGCAGAAACGGCGAACTCAATTGGTTTAACAGCACAGCAAACAACATCCCTGCTGTTTTCCGCGAAACCGCTTTTTCTCTCAAAAATGTGGGAGATTATTCAGAACCTGTGAAAAGCGATTTCGGATGGCATATCGTTAAATTGATAGAGAAAAAGCCATTGGCCCCTTATGATGAACTGAGAGAATCTATCAAATATAAAGTGCAAAAAGATCAACGCAGCGAGAAAAACAAAGAAGTGGTGTTGATCAGAATTAAAAAGGAAAACAACTTTACGGAAATGCCTAAAGCACTCGTTCAATATATTGCGTTGGCAGATTCAGGCATTACCAAAACCGATTGGACTCCGAATGATAAACTGACAAAACTCAACACCACTGCTCTTTTCAACATAGGAGGGAAAAATTATACGTATCAGGATTTTAATTCCTTCATTAAAGCCAATGCAAGCAATAAAACTGCAGCCGGTAAAGAAGGGGTTGTCAGAACTTATTACAATGATTTTGTGAACAAAAGCAACATGGATTATGAAGATGCCATGCTAGAAACCAAATTCCCTGACTTTAATTTTCTGATGCAAGAATACCGCGACGGGATTTTGCTCTTTGAACTAACCGATAAGATGGTTTGGTCGAAAAGTGTTGAAGACACCACCGGATTAAATAAATTCTTTAATGCCAATCGTGACAAATACATGTGGGGAGAAAGAGCAGAATTGCAGCAATACACTTGCAAGGATGAAAAAACCGCTGCAAAAACACGTAAATTGGTTGCCAAAGGAACCCTTCCAACTGAGGTGCTCTCAAAATTAAATGCAAAAGATCCCAACGCCGTGAAGCTCACAGAGAAACTCATAGAAAAAGGAGATAAAGCCTTTACCCAAATTCAATGGCAAACCGGTATACAGGAGATGCCGTCTGTGGATCAAACCGTAACATTTATTCATATCAGTAAAATCAAAACACCGGAGAGAAAAGCATTGCATGAAACTTTGGGCGTTGCGACTACTGATTATCAGACACAACTCGAAAACGAGTGGATTGCTTCTTTACAACAAAAATACCCGGTGATTGTAAATCCCAACGGACTTGAACAAATCTTTAAATAAGATATTATTTGTTGCTGCTGCCACTTTGATTTGGGCCGCATGCTCCTCAGACAAAGGCGCTAATCCCTCAGGAAAGCTCATGGCCTCTGTTTATGGGGAAGAATTGTATGCATCCGAAATCAGTGCCGCCTTGGGAAGCATCAGCAGCGAGAGAGACAGCAATGCCGCCGTCAAGGAATTTGTGAATGCCTGGGTAAAAAGGCAGGTTTTATTGCATGAGGCTCAGGAAAAACTCAGCGATGAAGAGAAAGACAAATCACTTCAACTCGATCAATATCTAAATGACTTGCTCGTCTACGAACTTGAGCAAAAAATTATCGGTCAAAAACTGGATACTGCGGTCAGTGATCTTGAAATCAATCGTTACTATAATGACAACCGAAGCAATTTTGAACTCAAAGAAAATATTGTTCGGTTGATATTCTTTAAGCTGCCCTCCGATTTGCCCAAAATTGACAAGCTCTGGAGTCAGTTTCAGAAAGGACGAAAAGAAGATCTCGAAGAATTGACCCTGACTGCAGTAGAAACAGGTGGTAACTTTTTTAGGGATGAAGACGTATGGCTTTCATTCAACGACCTAGTGAAAGAAATTCCAATCAACACCTACAATCAGGAGAACTTTTTGAACAACACGAAAGTGATCCGACTCAACGATAACAAATTCGTATACTTCGTAAAGATATTGGATTTTAAAATCCGTAACAGCGCCTCTCCCCTGGAGTTCGAGCGCGATAAAATTAAAAATATCATCCTGAATAAAAGAAAAGTTTCTACTGTTCAGCGCTATGAAGAAGAGTTGATTAGAAAAGGGGAAGAAAACAATAAAATCAAGAAATTTTGAAACTGATAAAGATAATCCTCATCCTATTGATGTTTGCGGTAACATCCCGCGCAGTAGCTCAAGAAACGAGCATTCTGGATGAAATCATTGCCGTGGTGGGAGAAAATTATGTTTTGCGCTCTGACCTCGAAACAGAATTCATTCAAATGAAAAGCCAATACGAAGAAGTGCCTGATGAACTTCGTTGTATGCTATTTGAACAGATTATGATGCAACAATTAATGTTGCACAAAGCCGATGTAGATAGCACTTATGTGGGCGAAGCATTGATCGAGGCCGAGCTTGACCGCCGTCTAAGGTTTTATGCGTCACAAGTGGGTGGTGATAAAAAATTGGAAAAATACCTCGGAAAAAGTTTACTCGAATATAAGGAAGACATCCGACCCAGTCTTGAAAAACAATTGCGTATTCAGGAAATACAGACTGCATTGATGAAAGATATCAAGGTGTCGCCCACCGAAGTGCGTAATTTCTTTGAGTTGATTCCTAAGGATAGCTTGCCGGTGTTTGATTCTGAAGTAGAAGTAGGTCAAATTTTGATGACCCCAACTGCCAGTACTTATGCTAAAGAATATGCATATACCACCATCGAAAAACTGAGAAAAGAAATTCTGAGTGGAAAAAGAGATTTTGCTGCTACCGCCTCTTCTTACAGTGATGATATCGGCTCCAAGATAAAGGGAGGTGAACTGGGGTATTTCGAAAGAGGACAAATGGTTCCGCAGTTTGAGGCCATGGCGTTCAAGTTAAAAAAAGATACGGTATCTCCTATCATCGAAACAGAGTATGGCTACCACATTCTTCAACTCATCGACCGAAAAGGAGAAAAAGTGAGTGTGCGCCACATCCTCATCAAACCCAAAGTTCTTGATGAAGACAAACAAGCTACCAAAGATTTTCTGATCAGCCTTACCGCCAGAATCAAAGGTGATTCCCTCACATATTGTGATGCCGCCGCCAAGTATTCTGAAGATGAATATACCAAAGACAATTGCGGCATGTACACCAATGCCAATTTGGGGACCAATCGCATGGAAATTACAGAATTAGAACCGGATGTGGCCTTAATCGTTCAAAAACTAAATGCCGGCGAAATTTCAAAACCCTATGAAGTACCCAACCCGGATGGTTCATCATCCTATAGAATTGTGTACCTTAAAACAGAAATTGAACCTCATACCGCCGATTTGAAACTCGATTATCAAAAGATTCAGGCCTATGCACTCGAAAAGAAAAAAACGGATGAACTCAAAGCATGGGCTGAACGTTATAGAAAGACAGCTTATGTTTGGATCGATGAGCAATTCACCGAATGCAGCGGGCTGAACCATTGGAGGAACAATCCAAATCAACCAAACAAACAATAAATCAGTAAAAGTATAAAGAGAAGATGGCTTACAGCAACGAAAAAGAAGCAGCAGACGCACTGAAAGAAACCGGTGAAAAATTAAAAAAGGAAATTGGAAAAGTAATTATCGGGCAACACGATGTTATCGAAAGTGTGCTCACTTCCGTTTTTTGCAATGGTCACAGCTTGCTCGTGGGTGTACCCGGACTTGCAAAAACATTGCTGATTAAAACCATATCCGAAGTGCTCGATTTGAGTTTTAACCGGATACAGTTCACTCCTGACCTCATGCCATCCGACATAACCGGATCTGAAATACTTGACGAAAACCGAAATTTCCGTTTTCTGAGAGGCCCCTTGTTTGCCAATATTATTCTGGCAGATGAGATCAACCGAACTCCTCCCAAAACTCAAGCGGCTTTGCTTGAAGCCATGCAAGAAAAGAACGTTACGGTAGGTGGACATAACCATGCCCTTCCTCACCCTTTCTTTGTTTTAGCTACCCAAAACCCCATAGAGCAGGAAGGCACCTATCCATTACCCGAAGCCCAGCTCGACCGTTTTATGTTCAACATCGTACTCGACTATCCTACTACCGCCGAAGAAATTGCAGTGGTAAAATCAACCACCGGTAACGTGTTTAATAAAACAGAAAAAATCATCGGTGCCCGTGAAATTCTGGAGTTCCAGGAATTGGTTCGCAAGGTTCCGGTGGCCGATAACGTGCTTGAATATGCCGTAAATCTGGTTGGCAAAACAAGACCCGGAAGAGAATTAGCCACCGCTGATGTCAATACCTATCTCAGTTATGGTGCCGGCCCTCGTGCAAGTCAGTTTTTGATACTCGGTGCCAAATGCCACGCCTTGATGCAAGGCAAATACTCTCCGGATATTGAAGATGTAAGGGCCATTGCCATTCCGGTGTTGAGACATCGTGTGGTGAAAAACTATAAAGCAGAAGCTGAAGGTAAGAGCACGGAAGACATCATCCGCAAGCTTTTCTGATAGTATTCAAACACGTCTTTATTTCGGTTGCCTAAACGGACATGAAAGCCTTTCTAACCATTTTTCTACTGATTCTTTCTAATACCTTTATGACCCTGGCCTGGTACGGTCATTTAAAATTTGCATCCTGGAAGCCCCTTGAAAAAGCGGGTCTCGTAGGCATTGTTTTACTGAGCTGGGGCATTGCCCTTTTCGAATATTGCTTTCAAGTGCCTGCCAACAGGATTGGTTTTCAAGGATACGGCGGCCCCTTCAATCTTTTTCAACTGAAAATTTTACAGGAAGTGATCACACTCGTGATCTTCGTGGTGTTTACCTTAATATTTTTTAAGACGGAGACCCTAAGATGGAATCACCTTTGGGCGTTCTTGTGTTTGATGGCGGCCGTGTATTTTGTCTTTAAGAAGTAAGGATAAATTGATGCTTGTATCTTATCCCTTGATTTTTTAAATAACCAAAGGAATCAGACGCCAATATTGGGGTCACTTTGGGGGATACATGAGAAATCAATAATTGAATTTTGCTTACATATTCTCAATGATCGCACTGCCGAATTCAGAGCATTTCAACAATTTTGCACCCTCCATGAGTCTTTCAAAATCATAGGTCACTGTTTTATTGGAAATGGTCTTTTCAAGTGCGGTATAAATGAGGTCCATAGCCTCAATCCATCCCATATATTCGAGCATCATGGCACCGGAAAGAATCACTGAACCCGGATTCACTTTATCCAAATCAGCATACTTAGGCGCCGTTCCGTGAGTAGCTTCAAAGATGGCATGACCCGTTACGTAGTTGATGTTCGCTCCCGGGGCAATGCCAATTCCACCTACGATGGCCGCCAAAGCATCGCTCACATAATCACCGTTTAGGTTGAGGGTGGCAATTACTGAGTATTCTCTCGGACGAAGCAGAATTTGTTGTAAAAATGCGTCGGCGATGGAGTCTTTAACAATCAACTTGCCTGCTGCAACAGCATCAGATTGCGCCTTGTTCGCAGCATCTTCGCCTTGCGTATCTTTGATTTTATCATACTGTACCCAAGTAAATACCTGATCTCCAAATTCTCTTTCAGCCAGGGCATATCCCCAACTTTTAAAAGCACCTTCGGTAAATTTCATGATATTGCCTTTGTGCACAATGGTGACAGAAGGTTTTTTATGGTCTAAAGCATATTGGATGGCCGCGCGAACCAATCTTTCAGTTCCTTCCTGAGAAACCGGCTTGATACCAATAGAAGATGTTTCCGGGAAACGAATTTTGTTCACGCCCATTTCCTCCTTTAAGAACTTTTTAATTTTATCAGCTTCAGCAGTACCGGCCATATATTCGATTCCTGCATAGATATCTTCGGTATTTTCTCGGTAAATCACCATGTCGCAATACTCAGGATGAACAACAGGTGATGGAACCCCTTTAAACCAACGCACCGGACGTACACATGCATATAAATCGAGAATTTGTCTTAGGGCCACATTCAAGGAACGAATTCCACCACCAACCGGGGTAGTAAGTGGACCTTTGATACCCACGAGATACTCTTTGAACGCATCCAATGTTTCATCCGGCAACCAATTTCCGGTTTCATTGAATGCCTTTTCTCCGGCGAGTACTTCTTTCCATTCAATTTTGCGCTTTCCACCATAAGCTTTTTCAACGGCGGCATCGATCACACGCACCGAAGCATGCCAGATATCAGGACCTGTTCCGTCACCAATGATAAATGGGATAATGGGTTGATCGGGTACCTGAAGTTTTCCGTTGCTGATGGTAATTTTTTGCGCTGTCATGGGAATTTTATTTGATTGAGGTGCAAATCTATTCTGCTAGATCGTTAATTCAAAGGAAAAATAAAAACCGGATGATGATGAGAAATATATTGGGTATGAATAGGGCGGTTGCTTTGAGAAATAATGAAGTAGCTAAATGAAAAAAGTCTACCATTTACTCGACTAAAAAAACGAACCTTTGGTAGAATAACGATTCGAACACACAAGTACCAAGGCTAAATAAACAGAACGGTAAACGCGTCTATCAGTAAATTTGTATAAACCCACCCCCCATATGTCAGACCCAAGAATCTTTTTAGAACCAGAGATGATATACCATCTCTACACCCACGCCAGTGGAAGTGAAAATCTCTTTAGAATTGACGACAATTACCGTTATTTTCTTTGGAAGTATTTTCAGTACATCGACCCGATTGCCGAAACCGGTGCTTTTTGCTTGATGCCGAATCATTTGCATTTGTTGATTCGTTTCAAATCAGAAGTCGAGATTAGGGCTCAATTTTCAACCGGTAAATCGTTATTGTTGACCTCTCCAACCCTTCAAGGGACCGACACCCTTCAAGGGTTGGACTCCCTTGAAGGGTAAAAAAAACACCCTCAACCTAAGTCAAACGACTCCTTCAACGACGGCAAAATTATATGCCGGTGCCCTGATCTTTCCAGCGCTTCTTTGAATAGTTGTCTCTTCTCTGTCTCTCCATGCACCAGAAATATCTGCTTCAACTTTTTCTTATCTAAGGGTTCCAGAAAATCGATCATTTCCCCTTCATCACCATGCGCACTGAATGAGTCCATGATTTCAATTCTGGCACGAACTTCTATTTCCTTTCCGAAAATAAAAACGGTCTTTTCTCCATTGCGCAAATGAGCTCCCAGGGTGCCGGAAGCACAATAACCCACCACCAAAACGGTGCAATCCGGATCAGAAAGGTTATTGCGCAAATGGTGCTTCACTCTGCCCGCATTCATCATACCACTTGCGGAAACAATGATGCATGGATCATTATAGTCATTAATAGCCTTAGACGCTTCCACATCCCGCACATAACTGAGCCCATTAAAACCAAAAGGATTCGGATCACTGGCCATATACCGATTGACCTGATCATCAAAACATTCAGGATGCATCATAAAAATATCGGTGGCATTCACGGCCATCGGGCTATCCACAAATACCTTAATGTGAGGCAATTTTCCTTCATTTTCGAGCTGATCAAGCATATATACTATCTCTTGAGTTCTGCCTACACTAAATGCCGGAATAATGAGATTCCCCCGTCTATTGATACAAGTATCCCGAATAACGCGCAATAGGTTTTCCAAATCACTCGATGCCAAATCATGCTTTACGCCTCCATACGTACTTTCACAAATCAGATAATCCACATCGGGCATGGTTTGCGGATCTTTGAGGATCGGTCTATTGGGTCTTCCAATATCACCTGTAAAACCAAACATCATCGGTTCCTGACCTTCCCGATCAATCTTCAAGGTTACCGATGCACTCCCCAAGATATGTCCGCTATCTTTAAAAATCACAGAAATTCCATTTCTGATCTTAATCCATCTGTTGTATCCGGAAGAAACAAAATGTCCCATACTGCGAATCGCATCTTCAAGCACATAAAGGGGTTCAATATGATCTGACTTATGTCCCTTTCTGGCTAGTCTCTCCTTTTTGTATTCTGCATCTCTTTCCTGAATAATGGCACTGTCTTGGAGCATGATGGCGCACAAATCACGGGTTGCTGAGGTACAATAAATTTCTCCATCAAATCCATCCCTCACCAATTTCGGGATCCTTCCTGAATGATCAATATGGGCGTGCGACAAAATCATGAGGTCGATTTCAGCAGGATTAAAACTCCATTTCAGGTTAAAATTCTCAAATTCTTCTTCATGGCCCTGATAGAGTCCACAATCAAGCAAAATTTTAGTTCCATCATCGAGGGTGAGTAAATAACTACTTCCGGTAACGGTTCCGGCTGCTCCGCAAAATTTAATTTTCATAATCACGAATGTATGAAGCGCAAGTTATTAATCCTCTAGAATTCTCCGATTAAATATTATCATTTCAACGACTGATTTTTATAATGGCATTAGACATCTGAATGATTAAATTGCCAGCCAAAGGTGCCCTGTGTGAAACTTATCAAAGATCCAAAACTGTCTGTAATCAGCGGAAAAGAATTTTCCCTTGCTCAATTTAAAACGGATTATACCGCCTCGCTCAGAGACAAATCCGAAGGACAAGCATTGCTCGATGAACAAAAAAGGTTGTTATACGAGTTACAACAATTACTCTATGCCAAGGATAATCACTCCGTTCTCATCATTTTTCAAGCGATGGATGCAGCCGGCAAAGACAGCACCATCAGCCATGTTTTTTCAGGAATGTTCCCTCAAGCCGGAAATGTTTTTAGTTTTAAAGTTCCGAGTTCCCTAGAAATTGACCACGATTATCTGTGGCGCACCAATCTTTGTTTGCCGGAAAGAGGTCGTGTGAGTATCTTCAATCGCTCTTATTATGAAGAAGTGCTGGTGACCAAGGTGCATCCGCAAATCATTCTCAATCAAAGAATTCCGGGCATTACAGAACTAAAACACCTGGACAAAACATTCTGGAAACGGCGCTATGAAAGCATACGCAGTCATGAAAAACAACTCGCCGAAAATGGAACCGTTATTTTGAAATTTTTTCTAAATGTTTCTAAAGAAGAACAAAAACAGCGTTTCCTGAGCCGAATTGACGAACAAGAAAAGAACTGGAAATTTAGTTTGGGCGACGTGAAAGAAAGGGCGTTATGGGATCAATATCAAGCTGCTTACGAATCTGCCATCAAAGAGACGGCGGCCCCACACGCGCCCTGGTTTGTCATTCCGGCGGATAAAAAATGGTTTATGCGGGCCGCGGTTTGCAAAATCATCGTTGAAAAACTGCAAAGTCTAAATCTTTCCTATCCTAAAATAGGTGAGGTGGAACTCGCAGCCTTGAAAGAAGCGCGCGTTCAATTGATGGCGGAATAGAAAGTTTCGTGCTTTTCCTTTTTTTATTTACTTTCGATAATCAATTTCGACCTATGAAAAAAATATTTACCCTCCTTCTCAGTTTGATGACCCTATCTGCGTGGTCACAATGCATTAAAAATTTTCCATATAGAGAAAATTTTGAGAAATTCAGAAATACCCAAACTTCAGCCAGTTGCGATGCAACCATCAAAGGCGATACTGCCAACGGATGGGCTCAGGATCCGTCTGATAATGGAGAATGGAGAGCTGACACTGCCGGAACTGTTTCTATTGGTACAGGTCCGGGTGCAACCGATTCTACTTCCGGAAACGGCACTGGCAAAGATTACAACCCCGGCACCATTAATGGCGTTTATATGTACACCGAAGGATCGAGTGCCACAAGTTGTGCCAGCGCTGTCATTAATTTACTGAGCCCTTGTTTTGACTTCTCAGCTACCGGTAAATATTACAAACTCACCTTTGCCTATCATATGTTTGGAGCAGGCATGGGGAGTTTATTCATCGATGTTTACGACAATGGCGTGTGGACCAATGCGGTTTGGACCAGAGGAGGTAATCAAGGCGAAAGTTGGATAGTTGCGGATGTTCCGCTTGGCAAATTCAACAGCAGCAACGTACAAATCAGAATTCGTTCGATCATGGGACCCAACTTTGCCACTGACATGGCGATAGACGATATTTCTATTTTTGAATATAATCCTCCTGTTTATGATGCCGAATTGCTCACGGCCCAACGTTTTGTCAATCAATATGTATTCTTTACCCCGCGTCAGGGAAAACCATCTACATTGGCAAGCAACGTAAAAAACAATGGCGTAAAAGACATTACCGGTGTTAAAGTAATCGCTACTTGCGGAAATCACAGTGACACCTTAGTGCTCGATACTATCAAGGCATTTTCTGCTAAAGGTGGAAATTTTGGGCGTACATTTTCACCGAAAGATACTTCGAACCAAAGAAGAATCTACTTCAGTGTGTTGATCAATGAATCCGATACCATTCAAAATCACACCCGCGATATCGGCTCAGGACTTACAGACTCTACCATTGCACGTGATAATGGATTTAACACCGGAGGGATTGGTTTCAATGGTGGAACCGGCGAAATCGGACAAATGTTTCATTTACAGGCTAAAGACACCCTAACTTCAGTCAGCTTTTATCATGCCGGCCCCACTGCCGGAGACAGCGTTCGGGTTAAATTGTACACCTTTTCATCCAATGCCCCCGGAACCCTCATCACTTCAACCTCCAGTTTGGCGCTCAGAACAGGAGGTAGCTGGTACACCCTCCGTTTCCCGTGCGAACAATTGCTCGATACCGGAACATACTTTGTAGCCGTAGAACAGCGAAACACCAATAATATGAGCCTTGGCTATACCACGGCATTTTATACCCCACAAACCGTATTTTTCAATGGAGGGGCAGGTTGGACCGACGCAGCTACTTCCAACTTTTTTGTAGCCCTGTTGGTGCGCATCAACACAGGTAAAATCAATTTTCCAAAGGTTACCCTCACGGCTCCGAAAGACACCATCTGTGAAAAAGAAACTTTGCTCGTAAGGGCGGGAGGAGCATCCACCTATGAATGGCTACCTCCTTCTTCGGTATCTAATCCCAATGCCTTTCAAAACAATGTATCCCCTTCCTCAAGCACTGCTTATACCGTGAGAGGTACCAATGCCTGCAGATTGTCTGCCATGGCTTCTCTGTCAGTCAACGTAAAACAGGCACCATCCGGCACCATCACACCCGATACGACCATCTGTTACGGAAAGTCCATCACGCTCGCAGCCAAAGGGGGCAGCAGCTACACTTGGATTAACGGCCCATCCAATACGAACTATACCGTATCACCTACCTTCAGCACCATTTACAGGGTAAAATTTGACTCCACCAACGGCTGTAGTCAAACCCTGAATGTGAACGTGGCCGTCGATCATCCATCCATCAGTAAAAATGCCGATACAACCTTGTGCGAAGGGTCCAAACTATCCCTTATAGCTTCAGGATTAACCTCCTACAAATGGCTCAGCGGCCCCGCATCTCCTCAATGGGATGTCACTGCTATTCAAACCAGATCCTTCATCATCACCGGCAAAAATGCACGCGGTTGTGATGCTGTTGACAGTGTGAGAATCATCGTTATCCCGAGTCCAAAAACGACGAAATCTGCAGATACTTCCATTTGTTTCGGAAATCGGGTTACCCTCACGGCCGGTGGAGGCACTTCTTTTGAATGGCTAGGAGGACCTTCTTCGGCAAGCTGGAATTTCCTTCCATTCAACAGTGAATATAAATATGTCACCATCACAGGTAGCAACGGATGTTCAAAAACAGACTCTGTTTATGTGAATGTAGCTTCATTTCCAACGGTTACTCTTGGCAATGATACTACGATTTGTGAAGGCAAATCTGCCGTCCTTTCTGCCTCTGCCTCTGAATCCGTCAATTATTCATGGTCACATGGCCCTACCACGCAACAAGTGACTGTTAGTCCGAAAATTAAAACGGTTTACAAAGTTCGCGGCACCAACAGCACGGGTTGTTTTAACGAAGATAGCTTGACCATCAACGTAAATCCGCTGCCAACTTCTTCCTTCACCCACGTGCAAAATGGCAAAAATGTCACCCTTAATTCTACCTCCAAAGATCATCAATCCCTGAACTGGACACTCGGAGATGGAAATACAGCTATTGCCAATGGCTTCGTGCATACTTACAGCAGTGATGGTACCTATAAAATTCGTCTCATTGCTACCAACAACTGTGGAACCGATACCAGTGAGATCGAAATCATCGTAAATACCGCCGGTTTGCATGATGCAGTTTCTTATGGATATAAGTTCTATCCGCAACCTGCCTATGAAATGTTGAATATAGAATTTCCTGAAAATGTTTCATCAACCACCCGGATTGAAATGATCGACGCTAAAGGAAAAACAGTGATGTCTTTCCCTGTGATTGAACAAACCAGTAACCATTCGACGATTTCTTTAAAGGATTTGACTGCCGGCATTTACACGATAAAAATCCTCAACGGAGAGGATGCTTATTATTACCGGATGTTGAAGCAATAAATTTAACCCGAGATAGGAGCTGTAAAACATTCTTTACAAAATATTGATTTACAGCTCCTTATTCGTTTCATCATTTCTACTGCTCATTCTGGATTTAACATTTCATTCCAAAATCCCATTCTGATTCCAAGGTTTGGGATATCTCCTCATGAGCCGTATCTTTGCAATCGTTTTAAGCGAACCGGCATGATTTCACACTCCTATATAAGCAATACTGACATCAATTCACTGGACGAACTTTATAGACAGTGGCAGAAGGATCCATCTTCCATAGATGAATCGTGGCAGCGATTTTTTGAAGGATTCGACTTGGCTTACGGTAATCTCGGTTTAACCGGGATCTCAGATCAGGCCGTTTCGGAAGATATCTTGAAAGAAATCAATGTTTTGCGCTTGATCAATGATGGATACCGCACCCGCGGACATCTCTTCACCAAAACCAACCCGGTGCGCGAACGACGAAATTACAGTCCTTCATTGGCCATCGAAAACTACGGTTTAAACGCAGCAGATTTAGAAAAGACGTTCAATGCCGGGGTTGAAATCGGGATTGGACCCGCCAAGCTCAAAGACATCCTTGCTCATCTCGAAACCACCTATTGCGAATCAATCGGAGTTGAATATATGTACATCTCTGATCCGGTTAAAAAAGAATGGCTGCAAAGCAGGATGGAAAGTTCTAAAAACAAACCTGATCTCACCATCGAACAAAAGAGGCTGATCCTTGAAAAGCTCAATCAAGCTGTGGTGTTCGAAAATTTCCTGCACACCAAATATATCGGTCAAAAAAGATTTTCGCTTGAAGGTTTGGAGACCCTTATTCCGGCAATGAATTCGGTTATAGAATATGGTTCAAATCTGGGTATCAATGAATTCGTCATTGGCATGGCCCATCGCGGAAGACTGAATGTGCTCGCCAATATCATGCAAAAAACGTATGAAGAGATTTTTACCGAATTTGAAGGCAAAGGATTTCAGGATGCCATTTTCGAAGGAGATGTAAAATACCACATGGGCTATACTTCGAACCACACCACCAGCCTCCAAAAAGAAGTCAGACTTACTTTATGTCCGAACCCATCGCACCTCGAAGCAGTAGATCCGGTTGCACAAGGGGTTACCCGAGCAAAACTCGAGCGAAAATACCAAAACGACACCGGCAAAATCGTACCCTTGATGATACACGGAGATGCCAGTATTGCCGGTCAAGGCATTGTTTACGAGGTCATCCAGATGTCGTCACTCGAAGCATACGGTGTAGGCGGAACCATTCATCTCGTGACCAACAATCAGGTTGGATTTACAACCAATTATCTGGATGCACGCTCGAGCATTTATTGCACCGACGTGGCTAAAACCACCAAAAGTCCGGTTTTTCATGTCAATGGCGACGATGTAGAAGCGGTGGTGCATGTCATCCGTTTGGCGATGGAATACCGTCAAACCTTTAAAAGTGATGTGTTTATTGATATTCTCGGCTACCGAAAATACGGACATAACGAAGGAGATGAACCTCGATTTACACAACCTATGTTGTATAAAATCATTGCAAGTCATCCGAATCCTCGAGAAATATACACTCAAAAACTGATTGAAGCAGGAAGCTTAGAAGCCAGCATGGCCCATCAAATGGAACAGGCTTTTAAGGACCTTCTTCAAAGTAAACTGAATGATGTGCGCAGCGATGTGCCGATCGTTTCAAGGAATTTGCCAACCAATACTTGGCAGAAATACAGAAAATCTGAATACACTGATTTCGAACAATCACCGGACACGGCCGTGAAGCCCGCTATTTTTGTGGAACTTGCAGAGAAAATCACCTCTCTGCCTTCAGACCATACCCCGATAAAAAAAGTTCAAAAGATTTTTGAAGACCGAAAAGCCATGATAACCGGTGACAAATACGACTGGGCCATGGGTGAATTGATGGCTTATGCCACTTTGCTTCAAGAAGGATATAATGTGCGGATGAGTGGCCAGGATTGTGAACGCGGGACCTTTTCACATCGTCATGCTGTGGTTAAAAAGGAAGATACCGAACTCGAATATATTCCTTTAAAAAACATCAGCGGCGGACCCAACAAATTTGAAATTTATAACTCGTTATTGTCTGAATATGCCGTGCTCGGATTTGAATATGGCTATGCGATGACCGCACCG
>JBIIVF010000144.1:0-5846 GCA_044339595.1 Bacteroidia bacterium | reverse complement strand
GAATTTATTTATATACTAGTTGAAGGTAATAAACATAAATTGATTAAGTTCAATCTTGAAACCAATAATGAGACATTATTAAATGAAAATACGAGAATCAACGGTCAACCGAAATGGGGGCAAAATGGCAAGATTGTTTTTACAAAATCTGATAACAATATTTATTTAGTAAAAAGTAATGGTGACTCTTCGAAAAAACTAACGAATTATTTTTGGAATTCCTATCCTTCATTTTTGGGAGAAGACAAAGTCTTCTTCTCTGTAATGGTTGAAACAGTTAAAGGAGCTAGTGGGAACAAAGTAATAGATTTATTTGGCAACAGATTGGATAGTATACGTTCTTCTGACTTAGGGGCAGCTTTTGGAATAAACGACATCAATTCTAATGGTATAATTGCTTCATGGTTTTGTCAAAATAGTATTTGTTCAATTATGTACTTTAATTTTGATAGTAAAAATTACCAATCCGCTTATGTTTTTCCTTCAACCGGAAGAAATGCCATTACAGGTATAGCATGGCATCCGAACAATGAAGATATTTATTTTTCTACCTTTAGAGAGGGATTGTTTAGAGTAAATATTAACTCCAAAAAAGTGGTTAAAATTCGGAATGGATGCGATACAAGGTCATATCGCTATTTAAACATTTCGCCTGATGGCAAGAAAATAATCGTTGAAAGGGTTGATGCCACTGACTATACGAGAAATCCGGGCAGCTGGACAGAAGAAGCGAAAATTTATATCATGGATTTAGATGGAAAGAATGAGAGGAACGTTTTTGAATGAAAAAACATTTCTACATGGTAGTTTATACAGTTTCTAGCCAGATAATGGATTTGCATCAAAGCATCTTACTTAAAACGTCATTCGTAAATATAAAAGTTAACAAATTGGGATGAAAAGTGTACCAGAATTTATTCATACCCTCATCGCCTTTACCATCCGTGGCTTCTTTTGCATATCGCAATGAATTTCAACCGCTTGCAACCCAAGTGTCTTCAAATAGTCCGCTACAGAATGGCTATAGTCTTCATGGCATTCAAACCACAATGAAGCCCCGGGTTTTCCGACTTTCGCAAAAGCATCTCCTATCACCCGATAAAATTGCAATGGGTCATTGGATGGGGTAAACAAGGCTATATGGGGTTCGTAATCGCGCACATTTTTATCCAGGGCATCTGATTCATTCAAAGGTATATAAGGCGGATTGCTGATAACCAGGTCTTCATCCCCTTGTATGCATGCGGATTCAAGTACATCGAGCCTTTTCCATTCGATGGATGGCCCACCTAACAAATGAGCCTCATTCTCTTTTGCGATTTGCAAGGCTTTTTCAGAAACATCCACCGCCCTGATGTGAGATTCAGGATGTATTTTTTTTATGGAGATGGCAATACAGCCGCTTCCGGTGCAAAGATCTAAAATGACAGGCTCCTTAACCTTTGACAAAGATGCACTCGAAGCCAAAACCAGTTCCTCCGTCTCAGGTCGGGGGATTAAAACATCGCCGGATACCTTAAATGGCATATCCATAAACCACCCAATACCGGTGATGTGCTGAACCGGACGCCCCTTCCTTATTTGCTGAATGTCTTCATTCAAAATATCAATCATGTCCGGGTCTAACATGTCCTCCCTTCGGATGATTTGCTGTGTTCGATTCCAGCCCAATCTGAATTCAAACAACAAAGACAAAACTGCATCCACTTCCCTATCCGGCAGTAATCCTGACCATTCGCATTTGGCTTGTGTGCTTATTTCTCTGATATTCACGGTGACGGACTTCAAAAATACATTAATTTTGACGCCCTGTGGAGCATGAAGTGTTCATTCAAAGATGTTTAGACCTTGCGATTGCAGGAAGAGGAAAAGTGTCTCCCAATCCCATGGTGGGCTGTGTAATCACCGACGCACAGGGCCATATTCTGAGCGAAGGGTTTCATGAATTTTATGGAGGCCCTCATGCCGAAGTCAATGCCTTTTCGAATCTTCAGGGGGCTTTACCTCAGGGTGCCCGATTGTATGTGTCGCTCGAACCTTGCAATCATCATGGCAAAACCCCTCCGTGCACAGAGCTGATCTTAAATAGCGGCATCCAAGAAATTTACATCGCCGATACCGATCCAAATCCTTTGGTTTCAGGAAGTGGAATCGCCCGATTAAAAGCAGCTGGATTGAAAGTATTTTGTGGTATTCTGTCCGAAAAAGCAGCAGAACTCAACCGTACTTTCTATGGTCAGCATATTCACCAAAGACCCTATTATGCCTTGAAATGGGCACAAACTGCGAATGGAAAAATTGGAAATGACCTATACAGCCAATCCGGCGAACAGCGCATCACCGGTGAAATAGCCCAAACCTTTTCCCATCGTCTGCGCACCGAATTTGATGCCATTTTGGTGGGTGTAAATACCATCATCAGCGATAATCCACGGTTGAATGCCCGCTTGTGGCCGGGAAAGAATCCGGTAATCATCGTGCTCGATCCGAACAATCGGATTCCAAAACAGGCAGCGATATTTTCAAATGGAAGTAAGGTAATCGTTTTGAATAGCCACAAAAATGAGCACACTCCGCTCGTTCAGTACATCCAGATTGATTTCAATAAGTGGCCGGATGAAATGAACCGGGTTTTGCTAGCCTCTTCGATTCAATCTATATTGGTTGAAGGAGGAGCTAAGACGCTTCAAACGTTTATTGAGCATGGAATTTGGGATGAATGTTACATTTTCGAAACGCCCGAAGTCAGAAATTGGAATATCCATGCGCCGGCCATCTCTGGAAACAAACAATCGAGATACCCGATAGGCGACGATTTGCTCACCCTTTTAAAGCCGGAATCATGATCTACTTGTTCTTAAGCATCCTGTTTAGCACAGCGATTTCATTGATTTTCAAGCTACTGTCGCATTGGAAAGCCGACAACGTGCAAGCCATTTTTTGGAACTATTGTACCTGCGTAGTTTGTGGCATTTTACTCAATTCCAATCAAGCGAGTCATTATCTGCGCGAGGAATGGTCAGTCATCGCCATTCTGTCCGGCATATTATTCATCGTTGTGTTCCTCATGATGGCCAAAACGACACAGGAATATGGAGTTTCCGTTTCGGTGGTTTCTTCCAAAATGGCCGTGATTTTCCCCATTATTTTTGGACTCGTGGTTGCCGGTGAAACGATGGATTTCACTACCGCAATCGGCATTTTGCTCTCCATCATCAGCGTTTGGTTGGTGGCTTTGTCGTCAGGAGATGCGCATAGAGGCCATCATTTTTATATTCCACTCATGGTATTTATAGGCAGCGGCCTCATCGATGCACTGCTTAAATTTATTTCATGGAAATTCAATTCACCGGATGAAAGCGCCATTGCCATCCACATTTTTAGTGGTGCAGCCATATCCGGATTGATTTATTTATTGCTGAGGAGAAAGCCCGTTTCGATCGCCAATGTTGGATATGGCATCTTGCTTGGCATACCCAATTTTTTCAGCATTTATTTTTTATTGAAGGCCATTTCAGACCCTTCGTTGCCGTCAGTTGTGATGTTTCCGGTTAATAACATCGGCGTCGTTTTGCTCGGCACTGTTTTATCGGTGTGGATTTGGAAAGAACCCATGAGCCGAAGGAAACGCCTTGGCATACTGCTCGCCATGGTGTCTATTCTGCTGATAAGTTTGCAATTAACCCACTGATGGATGCCTTCCGCACTTTTGCACAACCTTTCCAAAGTGAATTAAAGGAAAAAGGAAGTCGATTTATCGCATTTGGATTTCCGGTTGAAAATGAAGAGGAGATCAAGATGCATTTGAATGAACTCAGGCAGCAATTTCCTGATGCAACACATCATTGCTACGCTTATAAATTGGGTCAAAATTACAGGGCCAATGACGATGGTGAGCCCAATAACAGTGCCGGTTTACCCATTTACAGACAAATTTTGTCTTCCGGATTAGATCAAATGCTCATCGTGGTGGTTCGCTATTTTGGTGGTAAAAAGCTCGGAATTCCCGGATTAATCAAAGCATATGGCGCTGCCGCAAAATCATGCTTGGCCTCCGCTCCAATCATAGAACGCCATCCGATCATTCGATACAAGATATCCGCATCACCTGAGTTCGAATATCAAATTTTCGAAATCTGTACCCGTTGTCATGCTTCTCTTTTGCAGGATCAAAATCACTATATCCTGACAATTGACAATAAAATGGTGGAAGTGTTTCATGCCCTTTGCGAGAAATTTCCGAATTTGCAGTTTGAATTAAATTAATAGTGGATAAGCTCCTTTTAGTCTTTCTTCTGGCCATCGGTATTCGTCTTCAAGCGCAGGAAACCATCGCTCCCAGACCCTCTGAATATCCTGATATTTCGGTGTCGCCCATTTTTCATGAGGATCGAATTCAACTCAACAACGAGTCTGAAATTATCTCCTACATTGAGAGCAAATATCCCTGGTTAAAAAATGAGGGACATTCGCTCAAGCTGAAGTCCAGAAAGGAAAGTCCACTGGGGATTCATTATCACTATGGTCAATTTTATTTCGGGAAACCTGTTTTTTACAATGGAATCAACGTGGCAGTGACCCGAAATAATAATCTCCTTCAAGCCGTTTCTAACCTTTACTCATTTGAATCGAGCCCTTTTACATCCAATGAACTCCAACATTATGAAGGGTTCATCATCCACCAAAATGCACCCTATCCTGTAAACCGTCTTTACTCTGCCGGTGAGGAATTTGAACAATGGGAAACCTTCACGACCTATTTCGGTGATACCCTTTGGCAGCATGATATTAAAAAATACTTGACAAAAGATACCCTGATCCGCGCGAAAGTATTTCTGCCAAACCCTATACAATCAGCCAGAACCATCTACGGTACCCCTTTTGTAAACGCCTCTGATTCTGATGTGCCGATGTTGCTGGCTCAGCAAAAAACGGTTTCATTGAGAGGAGGCTTCGAAAATGACACATTCAAACTCAAAAGCGGCCTGGTGCGCTTCGGTGAAGTAAGCGGACCAAAAACACTCTTGGCCTGGAGCCTGAGTGATTCATTTTTCAACAATCGCAGTCACGATTTTTTCGAGGACCAGAATTCATTCTATCATTTTCAAGTCCAAATGGACTATTTGAAGAAACAGGGATTTGCCAACCTGCTCGATTCCTTTATCATCGACGCCCACGCCCATAACGGAGGCGACAACAGTTCGTTTAATCCATTCTACTTTCCCTATCAATTTGAATTCGGTACAGGTGGAGTGGAAGATGCAGAAGATGGTCAGGTGGTGATTCATGAATTGGGACACGCCTTCAGTGAACTGGCTGCTGAAGGAACGAGCATTGGTAAGGAACGAAATTCAATGGAAGAAGGCACCTGCGACTATTTCAGCGTATCCTACAGTCGAACGTACAATGACCATCAATGGTACAAAGTCTTCTCCTGGGATGGTCATAATGAGTTTTGGGAGGGCTTTTTCGCTACGACCAAAAAGGTTTACCCGAATGATATAGCGGATAACGAAAATAAAGACCGAGAAATATGGAGCAGCCCGTTGATGTGCATCTACGAGAAACTAGGAAAGCTTAAAACCGATAGTTTGGTTTTATCCCATTTGTATCTGCAGGCAGCCAATACTACCATGCCACAAATGGCGCGTACCTTGTTGAAAATTGACACCGTACTTTGGAATGGAAGACACATAAGTGATATTTGGTCTTGCTTTGTAGAAAGAGGAATTTTACGTTTCGGTGCCGATGTGCCTGCGAGACCATTCTTGACCAACATTCCGGAAATCAGAAATTCATGGGAATGGGCCACCGGTCAGGGAACATTGTCTGTATTAGATGCCGAA
>JBIIVF010000141.1:0-5963 GCA_044339595.1 Bacteroidia bacterium | reverse complement strand
TAATATTTTGTGTGAATACCCGAATCTTGGGCCATAAAGCTAACCTTTGAACCTGCGCAAGCTTTAGAGATGAAAGTAAAATCTGCGTTACATTGAGCAAATATTTCCCCTGGTAATAGCACTAACAACACTATTATCAATGAACGCAGCGAGTATTTGAAACTTGAAAATTCTAAAGCCAATCTTTCAAATAAACACAGAATTATTGAGACCTCAAGCTTTAACATTCAAAATGTTGTTCATTTATACCTAAAACCTCCACCTCTATTGATGTGGGTTTTTAGCAGAGGCTCTGAGATTATGGGCTAACTTTTAACTTCTGAACTAGTCAAACCAAATTGATTGGTTTGACTAGTTCACTTTAGTAGCCTCGACGGGAATCGAACCCATATCAAAAGTTTAGGAAACTTCTATTCTATCCATTGAACTACGAGGCCGGGTAATGGAATGGCAAATATACGTTTGATGAAAGTAAATATTTGAAGATTATTTGCTCACACATCGGGGTATCCCTTGAGCTGGATTATGTTATTTTTACGACATCAACACAGGGACCCAGATAAGTTTATAATCAGCCATTCTTTGGTGAGGAATTGTGATTTTGTGTTTTGACATGGGAGCTAAATTGAAACCAATTCATATTGAATCGTAAAACCGTGACAACCCAAACAATCAAATAATACGCATACGCTGTCGACTTAAGGCGGGTTCTAAAAATTCTAAGCGTGCTTATGTATCATTATAATGCCTGAATTCTACACTTAAGTCTCTAAAGTCATTAACCGAATCAACATTTGGGTAAGAAAGCGAACAATCATGTTAAATTTATTATTACTTTTACTCGCATGTTGTACAGTCTTTTAAGAAAAATATTCCGGTATGCGGTAAGCAAGTATTTCAAGGAAATCCGATTGCTGAATCCCGAATTGGTTCCGACAAATGTGCCGGTAATTTTCTTCCCCAATCACCGCAGCGCTTTTATGGATCCCATCGTAGTGGCTACCCAGATTAAAAGACCGGTTCATTTTCTGGCAAGAGGAGAGTCGTTTACTAACCCGGTGCTGTCATTTATATTTAGACATCTGCACATGATTCCCATCTATCGCAAGAAATTCTCGCCGGGCGAAACGCATAAAAATGAAGAGGTTTTTGAACACTGCTTTAAGCTGCTCGAATCCGGTGGTTCGCTCATGATTTTTCCGGAAGGATTGAGTCAAACCAAACCGCGATTATTGCCCTTTAAAACAGGCACGGCACGCATCGCTTTTGGTGCTGAAATGCTGAATGATTTTAACCTGAATATTCATCTGGTGCCGGTGGGCATAAATTATAGCAATCCGCATCGTTTTCAGAGCGATTTGTTGCTCGACTTCGGTCCCCCAATCAAGGTGTCAGAGTATAAACAGTCCTACTTAGACAATCCTGTGGAGGCCGTCAATCAACTCACGACTGACATGGAGAAGGCCTTAAAAGATCGAATCATTACCATCGATGGCAAACGGTGGTTTGAATTAAGCGAACGGGTAGAGTTGATTGTAAAAACTGAACCTGAGGCCTTTGTTAAAGGCGCAGAGAGTGGTGCATTCGATTGGTATCTGGCCAAGAAAGACATCAATGCAGCGATCGATTATTTTAAGAATTACAAACCTGAGCTACTGAATCACCTGGAAGAAAAGACCGATCAGTATTATCAAATGCTCAAGCGATTGAACCTTTCCAAGCAAGCGGTGAAGCTGAGAAAAGGATTTTACAACCTTGAAAACCATTTTCCGTCATTGGTTATCTTTTTGATCTTTTTTAGTCCGATCTTTTTGATTGGATTTGTGCTGCTCGGACCGCCATTTTTTCTGACGAGAATGCTTGCAGGAGTCATCGTGAAGCGAACGGATTTTATGGGCTCCGTGATCCTGGCATTGGGCCTTTTGGTATTTACTGCTTTTGGAGTTGCAGAGTCTGTGTTATTGAGTAAAATATCAGGCTCATGGGTGGCTGGGGCCGGTTTATTTATCATTCTGCCCGTTCTGGGTTTGTTTACCCATCGATATTTTGTGCATCTGTTGCATTTTGCCAGAAACCGCCGTTGGATTACCATTGATGCCCGCAAAGAAAAATTAGCGGTGTATGTAATGGAGGAAAAACGCGTTTTATTGGGATTGTTCAAGGAAGCCTATCGTGAATATCTGGCCGGTAAGAATGAGGCAGTGAAAAATAGCGGGGCATAAAAAAACCCGCCGTGAAGGCAGGTTTTTTTGTTACGAATTTAAATATCAGATTACTCTTACATTAATCGCATTTGGACCTTTTTTGCCGTCCTGAAGTTCGAATTCTACTTCGTCTCCTTCCTTGATTTTGTCGATCAAGCCTGTGAAATGTACAAAATGGTCTTTTTCTGTTCCTTCTTCTTTAATGAATCCAAATCCTTTAGATACATTGAAAAATTTTACTGTCCCTTTAATCATTATAAGTGTTATTAATTTTACTAAAAAACGAAATTAGAGTTTTAAATCTGCATTCAATAGTGAAATCGTAAATTTCATTGAAAAAAGCTCATTTTTAGACCGAAATAATAAAAAAAAGCAGATTAGAACTCAATCCGAATCTGCTTTTTGAAATTTACAATGATTGCGTTCTGGTCTTTCGCGATCAATTTTTTTAAGTAAAACAGAACCTAGTTTACCACATCTGCTACACTGAATGAAATACCGAGAAAGGCGCCCCATTGCCAAACCTGACGGGTTGGAACATCCATAAATTCGTTATCGAGCATTTCGCCATTTTGCAGTCCCATGTCGAGTTGGGTTACCTGACCCAGAGAAGCGCCTGCATTGAGCACAATTCTGTTTTTTGAACCAAATAAAGAAGCACCCCCTAAAAATACGCTGAGATTTCGATCGTCACCGGCAATGGGAAGTCCCAATCCGAAGGTGCCCCCAAGTTGACCCAGTTTTCCGTTGTAAGGATAAAAATTCATGAACGCTGAGATATTTGGCGCAAAATTGTTGCCCGGTTGTTCTACAATTTCTCCGCCTACATTGATGTATCCAAAGTTGTTGGCATAATATGGAAAGGCAAGTCCAAGGCTGGAATTGATTTTTAAATCCCCTTTCACGGTCACTTTTAGTTTTTTGTTTTTTACCATCACCAAATCTTCTAATTCGGTCTGACTCACTGCCTTTGGCAGGCCTTCATCATCGGTAGGATATTCATACATATCGAGCTTGATGTCTAAAAAATCCTTTTCAGCCAAATCGGAGGCATTAAACCTGAATTCTGTATTGATGATGCTCTCATACATATTTTCGAGCAAGTTCACCTTAACAGAAATGAAGTCATCATCATAAAATTCTTCCATTTTGGTGACTTCGTCAGAAAGTCGCTTGATTGGGTTTTTTGCAGTGGTTTCTCCTCTTGATGACGATAGTCTGTTAAAGGCTCCCTCAAAATCTTCTGAAGACAGTTTAAAACTGCTCAAATGCGTCATATAGGCATTGTTTAGACTCTCAATGGTATTCATAAAGTCGGCATGGCTGGCGTTTTCTGATTTAATCGCTTTGGTTACCAGCAAAGAGGCCATTTTTTTGATGCTGTCTGACGGGAGGTATTTATTGTATTTGAGTTCTTGCAATTTGCTGATCGAGAAATCGATATTCTTTAAGGTTCTCTCAACTTCATACAGTGATTTATAGCTGGTTTGCGCTGCGAGATAACTTTGGTCGGCCAAACGATCTTTGAATAAACTACCGTTACGGGCATTTTCTTCATTGGCATTCCCACCCCCAAACTGACTGAGGAAAGAGGCACCACTTTGCGGCACAACCAATGGAGTGAGCAAGCTCATGAAATTAACCTGGCTGCTTTCATCGCTTTCACCGGCTTCAAAATTGCATTTGGCAGCGTACACAAATTTGTTGAAATTGACAATCTCAACCTTTACGGTATTGTTTCTACCCACTACCGGTTTTTCAATCAGTTCAGGAGGCTTCCCTGGTTTTACGCGATAAAAAGTGTAGTCGTCTTTGAGAAAATCGTAACGAATCAAAAGGTTCTGAGCACGCAGAGAGGGGAAACACATCCCCAACAGGGCAAAAAGTAATAGCCTTTTCATAATTGTTTCTTTTTGGTTTATACAATCATTTGAATAAACGGTAAATGAAAATTTTCTCTAATGGTCACTGATTACAATATTATGACATTCTATGATATTTAACGGATGATTTTCTTCAAATCGTTCGCATTCAGGTTTTTTAACAATTCGTCGCTGTTTTCATGGATAATTTTGGTTACAAATCCCTCTTTGCTTGATTCTTTTACTTTTACGGTAATGTTGAAATTTCCTCTGCCAAAGCAAGGTTCAGATTTGCCTTTTTTATCGGTACAATAAGTCACGGAGCGCGGAATAATATAAGAACTGCCGGCTATAGGGGTGTTTTTTAATTTTTCGAAATACACCTTTCGGGCATCACTGTTCGGATCTACCGGAATGTTTCTTAACGGAAGGATGAATTTACCAAAGGGCACATCGGAGTGGATACTGCCGGTTTCATCTAACCAGTTTGCCAGGATATTGATTTCCATGTCGAGATTAAAGGTAGTCTGCTTTTTGATAAACCAAGTCCAGGGGATATACCATTTTTTGTCATTGAGCTTTACTTTCGCATAATCGATCACAGCACTGTCGAGCTTCAGATAGAAGCGCGCATTGAAATAAAGGTCTTCCATTTTGCTTTCATCGAGCGAAACGGCAATTTTCACCGCATCCAGCGTTTCCTTTTTCTTGTCTGCGAATTTCCTTTCAAATACAAATCCTTTGAATTGAATTCCTTCCGGATCGAGCATGCCTGATTTCGAATTGGTAGCATAGAAATTTTCATTGTGAATACCGCCGGTATATTCGGCTACATACTTCTTTTTACTTTCGTCAATCAGGTATTTTACCCCTTGAATGGCCAGGTTAGCTCCTTGAATCAGCATTTCACTGCTCACAAAACCACGGCTCACTTCTGCCGGATTATTTTGAGCCACGACTTTTTGTAAGGTAATCGGTTCTTTATAGTCTAAGGAGGCCATAACTACTTCCTCCTTGCCGGTTTTGTTGGAATATTTGTAGCTGGTACAAGAACCAAATAGCACCAAAATACTCAAAGTGATTGCTGTATATTTCATGATCACTATATTAATGATTTGTTGATGTATATCTCCAATGCAAAATTGGTAAATACTTTGGCAGTTTGCATAATTTTGTATTCCAGCATTTTCTCAAAAAATTATTGATAAAAACTATGAACATTTCCTTCATTCAGCTCGAATATCTCCTGGCATTGGATCAACACAGGCATTTTGTGAAAGCTGCAGAAGCGTGTTTTGTAACCCAACCTACGTTGAGTATGCAGATTAAAAAATTGGAGGAGGAGTTGGGGGTGAAGCTTTTTGATCGCAGCAAACAACCGGTCATACCCACGGATGCAGGGGCGTTGATCATTGAGCAAGCCAGGAAGGTAGTGGCTGAAACCAAAAAGATTGCTGATCTGTTGATCGATTTTAAGGGAGAAGTTTCCGGTGAATTAATCATTGGTGTCATTCCAACCATTTCTCCTTATTTGATGCCGTATTTAATCAGTCAGATTTCAAGAAACTATCCTCAACTGAAGTTAAAAGTGAAAGAGTTGTTTACGGAGGAAATCATTCACCAACTGCATAAAGATTATCTCGATGTAGGCATTGTTGCCACACCCTTGCATATCGACGGATTGATAGAACGTCCGGTATTTTATGAAAAGTTTAAAGTTTACATGAATCCGGAACATCCACATTTCCGAGAAGAGACCATTGAGCCGCTTCATTTGCTGGAAGACAAGCTTTGGTTACTCAGTGAGGGAAATTGCTTTAGAAATCAGGCCATCAATCTTTGTTCCATGGATGTGAGATACAACAAACACCTTACATTTGACTATGAGAGTGGTTCG
>JBIIVF010000140.1:0-5966 GCA_044339595.1 Bacteroidia bacterium | reverse complement strand
CTCTACGCTCAAATTGGAAAGCTGAAGGTGGAGCTGGACTTTTTAAAAAAAAGTGCAAAGAAATTGGGAATACCCGAGAGCGAATGGAAGCCATCAAACTAAAGAACAGTACCTTGTCTTTGCGCCGACAATGTGAGTTGCTATGTGTTCCCAGAAGCTCGTTGTATTACGCTCCCATACCTGAGAAACCGGAGAACTTAAAGATGATGAACCTGATGGACAAACACCTGACAAATCATCCTACCGAAGGCGTATTATCCATGGTAGACTGGCTGCAAGGTCGTGGGTATCCAGTAGGCCCAAAGCGTGTTAGAAGGCTTTTTAAACTCATCAGCCATGAAACCATTTATCGCAAGAAGAATCTAACCAAAGGTGCACTCAAAGCCTTTATTAAGCCTTATTTGCTTCGTGGAATGAAAATCACCCATCCCAACCAAGTTTGGTGCACTGATATTACGTATATCCCTATGGCTAAAGGGTTCATGTATATGACCGCCTTCATAGACGTATACAGTCGAAAAATAATGGGCTGGGGCATTAGCAACTCTATGAGCAAACAATGGTGCATGGATGTTTTACAAGATGCTATTGCGCGAAATGGCACTCCTGAAATCATAAACTCTGATCAAGGATCACAGTACACCAGTTCAACATGGTTACATTTTTTAGAAGATAATGGTATTCAAATATCCATGGATGGCAAGGGTCGTGCAACAGACAATGCCTGGATTGAGCGCTTCTGGAAAACCATCAAATACAACTATATTTATCTAAATCCTTGCGATACAGGCCTTGAACTCTTTGAAGGAGTTCAGGCCTATATCGAATACTATCACCAAAAGAAACACCAAGGAACCGGAATGAAACCAAACGATGCTTACAACAAATCTTTGAATATAAATGCTGCTTAATTCAACACTCTATATTAACTTAGCTGCCTCAACCTATTGGTCCAACAACTGGGGAATATTACAGATTTTCCCATTGACAATGTTTCCGGTTATTCGATTAGAAATATAGAAGATGCCTTAGTGCAAAAAAGAACCATGGATGCTTGGCGAGATCAATTAAAAACGAACAAGCCAAATTTAGTTACTGACACACAAGTCGATGATTTGTTTAATAATTACACCCCTTTGCAATAATAATATGAATAAAATAGTCATTTCAGTAATAATTGTATTTTTTGCATTTAGTTGCAAAGAAATAGAAGAAGAAAACGGTCCATCTATAAAAGTAGTTTTTGAATTTAAAAACAATTCTTCTAAAAATGTGGAGATAAAATTATATAAACCTGATAACTTTTTATTAATTTCCAAAAGTGTGACTCCAAGTGATTCTGCACTTCTCGATGAAGGTTTTTTGCATCCAGCACCCAATGGCCCGACTTATCGTCTTACAAATAATCTCGACTCAGCGGAATTAATCTTTTCTGATGGAAAGAGACTAGTACAGACGATGGGTTCAAGAGGAATTACTGATACAATCAATAATATTTTGTCAGATAGGTTTTATAAGTCAATTCCAGAATTAGGACGAACAAGGATGCAGTTCACACTGACTGAGCAGGATTATCTTAGAGCAAAATGATTGCCTGCTTGTAACAAAGGGCAGTTGCGCAATTTGGCAGTTTTGTGCTAAAATGACACTTTTGATACACCAAGAAGCCCCCGTTAAGCTGAATGAATCCTCTCCCATTTGCCAAACTGCGCAAGCCCTCGAACGTTAGCGGTAATTATTTTCTACAGTTACCGATATTAGTCATTTGATTGACTCTTTAAGTGCTTCGGGTAACATTAACAAAAACGGAAGACATCTATTCCAATATAAGGCATAGTAATTATATCCTAAAGCAATGTTTTGGTAATAGTCAGGGCGATTATCCCAATAATATTTTTCAGAATTTATTGACCATGCAGACAACCCAAGTTTTGACACTAAAAACCATTTTTCAAGCAATCGTGCAGACCGACCATTACCATCCATAAACGGATGAATCTTTGCAGTCCACAGATGAATCATTGAAGCGTGGTAAAATACCTCTTTATATGACAAATCACGTTTCAATAATTCCGAAAGATCGGTAAACAACTTGCTTAATTCTTCATTTACAAACTGTGGTTCGACAGCCAAATAAACAGGTTTTAGTGTTTTTGAATCTCTCACTCCCACTTGCTCTTTTCGGACTTTTCCACGCAAATTGACAGGCAACAATGTTTTAGCCAAAATTTCGTGAGTTTTCAAGAAATTAGTTTTGTTTAAATGGTTTTCAGAAGCAAACTTGTATGCCTTGACTAAATCTTCAATTTCTTGAACTTCCTTTTTCTTCGGAAAACTTTTGTTGCCTCTGTTTCTAAAAAAACTGTTTGCATCAAGGGTGTTGCCCTCGATTTTGGAAGAATAAAGCGAGGATGCAATAAGATAATACTCAAAATCTTCAGTTGTAAAACTTGACTTTGACCGAAATTTATGAAATACATCTAACCAGTCAATTTTACACTTTGACGAATAGCTATCAAGGTATTCGGACGATACAAATTTTAAGTGTTTTCCCATAAGACAAATTTACGATTTGAAATTATAACTACCGCTAACATATAAGGCTTAAACGAAGCGTTGCCTCGCAACGGTTCGTTTTAAGCCTGTGTTGACTGATGCTTTCGGTGGCTTATTTTCTATTATGGGTTTGGCTTATTCTGTTTTGATGAAAAATGTT
Organism: Bacteroidia bacterium; assembly: GCA_044339595.1. Taxonomy (GTDB): domain Bacteria; phylum Bacteroidota; class Bacteroidia; order NS11-12g; family UBA9320; genus CAZTGZ01. Next base: position 3,250 of record JBIIVF010000140.1, on the reverse strand, counting down.
TCTGATGCAGATTTAAACGTAGAACTGAAGAATTTTGAGAAAGTATTTATTGAATTAGCAGTAATTGTGGCAAACCTCAATGAATGCAAAGAAAGTAAAACATATTCTCATTTAAAATGTTCAATTAACAATCAAAAAGGACCATGATGACAAGCCAAATTGAAAAATTAAAAAAGACAATTGAACCCTTAAGACAAGAGATTATTAATCATAAAGTTTATTCAGCAATCAATGACATAGACGACCTGAAAGTTTTTATGCAATATCATATTTTTGCAGTTTGGGACTTCATGTCATTATTAAAATCTTTACAAAACAATTTGACCTGCACTTCCGTTCCTTGGTTTCCCAAAGGTTCGGCAGACACAAGATACCTCATTAATGAAATTGTTGTGGGTGAAGAATCTGACATTGACAGTTTCGGCATCAGGAAAAGTCATTTTGAGCTATATCAGGATGCTATGCTACAATGCGGGGCAGACACTTCTCAAATTGAAAAATTTATAACGGTATTAAAAAATACGGGCGACTTCAATTCAGCATTTACAGCTTCGAAGACACCAAAAGAAGCCCGGGACTTTGTTGACTTCACTTTCAAAGTCATTGAAAGCGGTAAAGACTATTTGCAATCAGCTATTTTTACTTTTGGACGCGAAGACCTAATACCAGGCATGTTCATCTCAATAATAAATGAAATACATAAGAGCTTCCCTGATGACATTTCTATTTTCAAATACTATATAGAAAGGCACATTGAAGTTGATGGTGACCACCACAGCCACCTCGCTATTCAAATGACAACTAATCTTTGTAAAAACAACCAAGAATATTGGGAAGAAATAGAAGAAGCCGTTATAAATTCTTTAAAACAAAGAATTGAATTATGGAATGGTGCATATAGACAGTTGACTGAAAGAACATCCACTGTTAACCGCACCTGCAACAAATTGGCGGTTCAGATCTAAATAAAACTTTATGCCTCCTATCAAGTTCTCCGGTGGCAGTCAGTTTTTGTATCTTAAAATCGCTTAATTCATTTGGTTTCAAACCTTAAACCATCTATTTACCACAAATCATTAAATCATTTGTGCATTACTTGCTTTTCACATCTTGTATGCCTTTCATAACGATTTAATCTAGTAGCCTTCGAATGGGATTAAAATGTTCTCTGAAGCTTGCGGTAGCTTATTTTCTATTATTGGATTTAATTCCGTCGACAATCATCATGAAACATGAATTTTGTCAGGAATTAGAACATGTTTGAATAATAAGGTGGGCTGCATTATCAATAAATGCATCAAAATTTAATACTCGACTTTCCAGGTTTAATTTCACTTTGAAAAAATCATACCTGCTCCTATCTTTCATTCATCTATTTAATCGAGTAAATTTGCAGTGCGCAACAATACAGGAAGCTACAGAGCCTTCATAAGTGTCAGTCTCAATTGAAAAAAATTTGAAAATCTACCTAACTATTTGTTTAAACTTATTGGCAGTGGGTGTCTTCTCCCAAACGAACAGCCTTCAAAAATTGATTTCCTCGTCTGAATGGGATTCTCTTTTCCCAAGGCGTGCCGGCACCTATGGAACGCATCCTCAGGGATATACCACAGACTTTTATTCTTATAAAAACCTCAATCAGGCCGTAAACGAAATGGCGGATTATTTTGTGGTGATGAGAAGCAAAAAAGGCGTTTGGGGACAACTCATTACCATTACAAGAAAGTCTACACAACAGACGTATATTTATTCAAATGTCGATTCTTGGTGGTATTCAAATTCTACCCCGGAGAATATGGTCATCATTGATTTTGAAGACTTTTTAAATGAAAGTTCCCAAACGTACAATAAACGTGAATTAGCAGCCTTTTTGGCCCATATTTCTAAAGAAACCACCGGTGGATGGCAATTGCCGGTTGGCGGTGGCTCGGCCGGAGATTATGCCAAATGGGGGCTTTATTTTGTGCATGAAGTAGGTTATACCAAATCGAACAGCGCCGGTACCTACTCCCAGACACATTCAGAATTTCCACCCGACTCCAGTGTGGGGTATTACGGCAGAGGTCCAATTCAATTGTCATGGAATTACAATTACGGCCAATTCAGCAAGTTCATTTATCACGATAAAAATGTACTCTTAAAATATCCTGATTCTTTACAGGAAAGCGGTGTGTTGGCATTCAAAAGTGCGATATGGTTCTGGATGATGCCTCAATGCCCCAAACCTTCCTGCCATCAGGTAATGCACGATCAATGGCTGCATGACAGTGCATACTCATCCAAAAGAATGTATTTCAAGGGATTCGCACATACCAACAACATCATCAACGGTGGACTCGAATGCCGGACGTATTCCTCTTCTGCTTTCACGCAAAAAGTAGTATTGCGATCAAAGCTGTATAAGTATTACCTCTCGGTTATGGGCTTTAATTCCGGCCAAATTGCAAAAGAGGATTCTCTTGGGTATTCTACTTTATGCTATGTTTCTTCTTCGGATGCCATGGAAGATTACAGCAATTGCAGGGTAACAAATGCCTCCTATGGTTCTTTTGGTATTGATACCCAAAAGGTTTGCGGATCTTTGGCATGGATAGATGGCAAAACCTACACAAAGAACACCAAAACAGCACATTACAATATAGCCAAAGGAGATAAAAATAGAAATGACAGTCTGGTTCTGCTCCATCTAACCGTTAAGCCGGTACCCATGAGTGTGGATACCCACATTAGCTGTAATGCGCTGAAATGGTTGAATGGGAAGACTTACACAACCAGCAATGATAGTGCGGTATACCGAATCACCGGAGGTGCTTCCAATGGATGTGACAGCATCGTGAAACTCAAATTAACCATTCTTCCGGTACCGATGGGTATAGATTCTCAAACGGTTTGCGCGGCTTTTAAATGGATTGATGGAAAAACGTATACCACGAGTAATGATACCGCTCTATTCAGAATTTCCGGAGGCGCTTCAAACGGATGCGATAGTTTAGTGCGTCTTAAATTGACCATTCTTCCCTTGGCGATGGGCATAGACGCTCAGAGTTCATGCTCCCCAATCACCTGGATCGATGGAAAGACGTATTCAGCCCAAAATGATACTGCGACTTTCCTTATTTCAGGAGGCGCTGCCAATGGATGTGACAGTTTGGTAACCCTTAAGTTAAAAATGCTTCCAATGGCCATGGGAGCGGATATACAGACTTCTTGCACTCCGATTACCTGGATCGATGGAAAGACTTATACAACC
>JBIIVF010000138.1:0-6054 GCA_044339595.1 Bacteroidia bacterium | reverse complement strand
TAAAAATGTTTCAAAGCCATCGATAAATGCGAAGTCTAATTCATATAGAAATAGATCATTTCGCTTAAAGCGTTTCTTTACATATTGATTAATTCTAAGTTGGCTATTTCTATATTTAATAATGGTAGGTTGACTGTATGACTTACCCTTTAGTGAAGTCATCTTTTGTATATACTCCTCCATTAAGTCATTAAATGTATATGCATTTACCAATCCATTTACTAATCGATCCTTTATAGTAAAAGGGTTAAATGGTTCGCCACTGAGTAGGAGTTCATTGTAAATTTTAAGCGCTCTGGCTTTTAAGGAATCTAGCTTCCCATTCATGGCTTCTGCTTCTTCACCATTACCTTTTACTTTTTGTCCCTTCTTGTCCCAATTAGAAAGATTGATGTATTCTCCTATGGAATATTGGGTTCTTACATTGTTTTGTTGTACACGAAGGTAAATGGGGCATTTGCCTTGGTGATTTTTCTGGCTGGGTCTAACCCAAAATGATAATTTAACGCTCATAATTTAAAAATTTAAACCAGCGGAAACGTCAATGAATACAAGTGTTACGGAAAAATTGGTGCCAAATATGCGACCTAAATCACATCATCAGGAACTGAGGTTCCCTTTTTGGCAATTATTTTAACCTAGACAGATCATTCTATATAAATCTGCATTTACAACAAGTCCAATAAAAGTGCTTTGAAATAATGTTGAGATGAATGCTCCTCAACGCCCGCTGGACGAGGGTTTGAGTCCCGTACAGCGAGCAAAGATTCGCTTAGTGTGCTTTGACTGACCTGATGAAATCAGCCAGTCGAAAGTGCTCCTAAGTGGAGCTGGGTGGAGCTGCCGGGATTCGAACCCGGGTCCGGAGAAGGAAAGGATGATGCTTTCTACATGTTTATTGTTTCTTGATTTTCGGGTGCCGGCAGGAGAAACAATGCCCTTACCTGCACCTTATCCTGCTTATAAGTTCAGTACCCGCAGGCATTATACCGAACTATCCGGACGTTTTCGACCCTCTGTAATCCGTCGCCGCCCGGACGGGGCTGCGGCAGAAGGATGACCATGCTTAATCTCTAAGATTAGGCAGCCATAGCGAAGTTATTTTCGCCATTTGTTGTTTGGGAAGAGATATTTCAGCGCGTTCATCCCAAAGCGCTACATGCTTACACCTCTCATTCACAGCCCGTCAAGTCCAGTCAGCCCCAAGAGGTTTTTTCTCTATTCACAAAGGTAATGCCAATTGATATGATTTGGTTTCATGGATGACAATTTGACGGAAATTACGATGGTTTTTAACATCCATAAGATGAAGAGCAACCCGTCTTTTTCATTAAATTGCCTACCTCAATCCAATCAAATATGAAAACCATCGCTTCCTTTGTATGTCTTGGAATCTTGAGTTTGTTTTCTTGCAAAAACATGTTACCCACCATAGATGCACAATCCATTCTAATTGAAAAGTATCTTGAAATTGGTTCTTATGGTGGTTTTACAGGAGACCAGACATCCACCTTTCTATTGGCCAATGGGCAAAGTTTTGATAAAAACGGCGCAGAAGGGGTCTTCGTGGCCCGAAAATCAGCCCATAAAAAATCCACCAACCTCGCATTCAACCTGGCAGCCAAAACTGATTGGAAAAATTTACCTCCACCAGAATATGGCAATATGAATTATTTTATCCTTTATCACTCAAAAGAGGCTACCTATGAAGTGATATGGGGTCGGCAGGGACCCGACCCCCCTGCTGCCATTAAATCTCTGCATGATGCATTATTGTCTGCATTAAATCCTTCCAAGTAACAATCATTGCTAATTTCGCAGCATGAAAATCGTCTTGCTCCGTGAACGAAAAAACCCGCCGGATTCCAGGGTAGCACTGACACCAATTCAATGCAGGGATCTCCAACGGCAATTTGCCGGCTTAGACATCTGCTATGAACCTTCGCCGGATCGGTGTTACACTGACGAAGAATATTTACAAGCCGGAATTAAACCCGGCAATCCGGAAGATGCGGATATCCTTCTCGGCGTGAAAGAAGTTCCTGTTGACTATCTCATCCCCCAAAAAACATATTTGTTTTTTTCTCACACCATCAAAGAACAACCCCATAACCGTGAAATGTTTCGCAACATCCTTCATAAGAAAATCAGGTTGATCGATTATGAATGTTTATCATGGCCGGATGGAGGTCGGATACTGGGGTTTGGTCATTGGGCAGGCATCGTGGGTGCTTACAATGCCTTACTGGTTTGGGGTAAGAAGTTCAATGAATACCAACTCAAACCTGCGTGGCAATGCCATGATTTTGAAGCGTTAAAGCTTGAACTAAAAAAAATCAAGTTGGGTCCCTTGAAGATTGCATTTACAGGCGAAGGCCGGGTTGCTCATGGTATTCTTGAATTGCTAAAACTGGCTGGTATTCGCGAAATCCATCCACAAGACCTTGCCTCTTCGCTCCCTGATCCTGTTTTTGCTCAATTCGACTATAGCCGATTGTATGAGCATAGACACGGACTGCCTTTTAACAAGAAACATTTCTATCAGCATCATGCTGAGTATCGTTGCTTATTTTCTAAATATTTTTGTGATACAGACATCCTCATCAATGGCATGTATTGGGAGAAGGATATGGATATTCTTTTTCAAGTTGAAGATACGACCCAGGCCGACTTTAACATCAAAGTAATTGCCGACATTAGTTGTGACATTGAGGGAAGTGTACCCATTATGTTGAAGGATACGAAAATCGCAGATCCAGTTTTTGGCTATGATCCCAAGAATAGAAATATTTGCCCGGCTTATACATCCAACTGCATTGATATCATGGCCGTTTCTAATTTGCCGGCCGAATTACCGAGAAATGCATCAGAAACCTTCGGCGAAATGTTATCAAAAGACGTTTTTCCCCTTTTGATTCAAGATCCGACCCCCGATATTATCCGGGAGGCAACGATCACTGAAAATGGCGAAATCCATTCGCCTTATAGATACCTGAGTCATTACGGAAACAATGTGACCGAATAATACATCTATTTCAGTTGTCGTATGCATTGCTCCATAGTTTTCGAATTCAATTTATTAGAAATTCGTACTCCTTGTATTGACTCTCTCAAAACCAATATGACAAGCAAAATTAGGAAGAACTAACATGCATTCTAAAATTTTCCAACCAAACTAATTCATGCTTAGGGCATTTTTACAGCTTTTTTTTAATAATTCATGGCTATCATAAAAATGACAGTGGGGCAAAACGACATTTATTCAAAAAGAGACATTATTTAATTAATTGGAATTCTTTCTCATTTTGGAATTTTATTCTACTTTTGAGCGCGATAAAAATTTATATACAATAAAAGCGCCCTTACTAAATATCAACCCACTTTAATCATGAATCATGGATTTCATGTTGTATTTAAAAAAAAATTCATTTTTGAGAGATTCTACTTTACCTCTCTTTCAGATTCGATTTTTACTAAAATCATATTCACTCATTTCAGCTTTTGCCACACGATCATTTAAAAGAAAATGGCCTCATGCATTCGCCCTGCTTGATGAAAATACCTTAAAAAAAGAAGCGAATACTCCGGAGCAGACCTACCCATTTTACTCTTCACTGTTCAATTACGATACGCTTCCTTTCGAACTGCATAATTTCATTTAGATTGACCAATTTTAATCATTAATAGAATTCCTCAATGAACTACTTACGTCTTACCCTTGTTTCCTTAATGTCTTTTCTTTTGACGACCGTTTCTGTCTTTGCCTTAACGGGTGGTCAGGTAACCATTACACGAACAACAGCCCCCTTTTTCATGCTTGATTCAAATAATCCTTGTACTTCGGGACCTCGCGCAGCTTACATTGGTATTAAAATCAAAAATATATCTGCTACAGATACTTTATTTGGATTACAAGTTCGCTTAGACAGCATTCAGGGAAATTCTCTTTTCAAACTCATTGGGCCTGCAGATTCATCATTAAATACAAGTAAAATATTACCCGGAGATTCAAGTACAACGTATTTCTATGTTCAATACCCGTGTACCCATGCATTAACTGCCACTTTTTATTTCAAAATTTCTGATAACAAGTCTGGCACTGTAAGTTTCAATACTTCCATCATTACACGTAGTTCTATCAGTGCCAATGCTGGTGGTCAGATACTTTCAAATAAAGTAGTGTATTACGACGCTTTAGGTACCATCATAATCGATACCGTTGTTTATAGTTTTGGAAATATACAATCCGGAGACGAAATTGAAATGCAACCCAACGGAGATACCAGTTTCAAAGCCGACCGGGTAATATTACTTAATGCTAAAATTATTGCTTCCGCTGTAAACGGTTTAACGGTCGGCACTATTGATAAACTTTATTTTGTTCCAACCAGTGGTACCGGCGGTTCAACTAATAATGTAACGATGGTGTTTTATTATAAAAATTCTCTATTAAATGGCTCTACACAGTTAAATCCATATTCAGGCACCACCAGCGGTGCAACCAATTTCAAGTATACCGGAAACTTTGGAATTATCTCAACAGGTGTCATAACAACCCCAAATGCTATTAAAACAAGTATCACCAAATCTGCCAGTTGCGGCATTTGTGACCCGTGCGACACGGTTACTTATACCCTTAATATCAAGAATTCTTTCACTGAAATATTGCAGGTGGACCAATTGGTTGATATTTTACCTGTTAACTATAAGTTTATAGGTTTTGCATCCGGAAGTGAGATTACAAAAATTAACTCTTCGCAATACCCCGTGTCAGGTGATTCAGGAACCATTACGTTTACCGGATTTGTGGCAGATACCATATTCCCATACGAATCATATAAGATTTATCCCGGAGACACTTTGTCTTTAAAATATGAGGCGCTAACGAGATGCGCTTCAAGCTCCAGCCACGATACGAATTTAGTGTATCTGAAATTAGGTGATTCTAACATAGATACGGCATTCGCAGTGACGTGTGCGGGTTGCTCGGTATTACCGGTTGACTTGCTCTACTTTTGGGGTCAGGAACACGGCGATAAAATATCATTGCAATGGGCAACTGCTTCAGAAACACAGAGCAGTCATTTTAATGTTTACTCCCTATCTCAGGATGGAAAGATTACTTACGTTGGAAGCAGAAAGGCTGCAGGAGAAAGTTTGCATGTGATTAGTTACGAATTAACCGACCACCCAGAAAAATCAACCTCTGATTTAATGTATAGGTTAGATCAATTAGATTTCAACGGCCAATCAAAATCCTATTACACCTATGTAAAAAGAGGCAAAATCAGTCAAGTAATCTTATTCCCTAATCCTGTTGACGCCGGTGAAAATATCAAAGTTTTGAATCCGGGAAACTGGACTGAATTATTGGTAATGGATGCCGTCGGTAGAACGATCATAAAAAAATCAAATGTTCAGGGAAACACAGATCAAGTAATGATCCCCACATTAGGTTTGAAAACAGGTTTATATTACATACAAATCATTGATTCTAAACGAAATTCTACTTTTCACAATGTTCACATTCATTGATATTTAAATCAATCAAAATGTTACTTTACGAAAGGAGGCCTTCAATGAAAGCCTCTTTTTTTTTGAATGATCAGAAAAAAGGGTTAATTTGATGAACAGACGAAAATTTTATAATACGACATTTATTGAGACACAAATCCAAGAAAATGCAATCGAAACAACCGGAATATTGCATCTCAGTGCACTCAATACAGATTTTACCTTAGAAAGTGTGAATAATCAATCCTTGCAGAAATTCAAAGTCAATAACAACTTTCGTTTAGCTCAAAATACCCCTTGAAATTACAATCCTCTGAATTTCTGAGGTTCCTTCATAAATCTGGGTAATCTTGGCATCGCGCATGAGACGTTCAACATGGTATTCCTTCACAAAACCGTATCCACCATGAATCTGCACTGCTTCTACCGTCGTTTTCATGGCCGTTTCTGAAGCAAATAATTTAGCCATGGCACTGGCTTGATCATAATTCAAATGCTGATCTTTCAACCATGCAGCTTTCAAGCAAAGCAATCTGGCCA
>JBIIVF010000042.1:0-17140 GCA_044339595.1 Bacteroidia bacterium | reverse complement strand
TATTAAAAGGGGAACCACATCACAATGAAGGATAAGAATTGTGTGTAATTTGAATAAAATAATGTTACAACTTTTCATGAAAATTTGTTTTATTCTGATATGTTTGCCTAATTGACGCTTTACGCGCTATTTAATACGAAAAGTTATCATTGTGATGGACGAAAAAAGAAAGCAAGGTAGGCCCTCCAGTAAGCCGGTAGAAAAAAGAAAAGCGTTTTACGTGAATGTAACCGTGCGCAACACCCAAACCGGTGCAGTAAGTCATGTCTTAATTAGTCGCGATACCAAGGCTGAAATCAAAGCGTTGCTCAACAGAAGCAAGCAGGAAATGGATTTTTTAGGCTATTGGAACGGCAAAGAATACGAAAAGGTTAACCTGAATTAGGTTTGTTTTATCGGGATGATCTCTCGATTTGCAGGCCTGTATTGTTTATGTAAAGATCATCAGTGCCTATGTACCGATTTCGTTTGTGTTTAGCTTGGTGTTTATTATTTGCCCCGGTTTTCAAGGCGCTCTCACAGGATTATTTTCCGAATGGCACCGCTGTGAAGCTGGCAAACACAGATTGTTATAGATTAACGCGTTCAAATCAATTTGAAAATGGTTCGGTTTGGTATTCTGACCAATTAGACCTGAACCGAAATTTTAAACTTGAATTCAGTATGAATCTCGGCAATATCGATGCGAATGGAGCCGACGGGATCGTTTTCGTGATGCAAACAGCCGGCACCGGCGCTTTGGGCTCGAGTGGTGGTGGATTGGGTTTCAGGGGTTTTGCCCCGGCATTTGGAATAGAATTCGACACCTGGCAAAATACAGATCAAGGAGATCCTTCTTATGACCATTGTGCCTTTTTAAAAAATGGCAATACAAAACACAACGTTGCCGACAATCTGGCAGGACCCGTTCAAATTTCTAAAACATTGATCAATGTGGAAGATGGAAAAGATCACCATGTGATTGTAGAATGGAATGCAACCAGCAAAACCATCACACTTTTTTATGACTGCGAGTTAAGACTCACCCGAAACATCGATTTGGCAAACAGTGTCTTTAACGGAAAAACGAACGTGTACTGGGGTTTCACCGCAGCCACGGGTGGAGCTGCGAACAATCAAGTAGTATGCCTGCGCAAAGACATCATTGTAAACGACAGTTTTAAGATATGCAGGGGTGGGCAAGTGCAAATTTCTGCAGGGCAATCCATCGATCAAGCGTATTCATGGACACCCAATCAAAATATTACGCAAACCAACACGCAGAAAACAACGGTTTCACCTATTAAAAGTGGATTCTACACTGCTACCTACAGGAATTTCTGTAACCAAACCGTACAAGATAAAATCTGGATAGAAGTTGCCGAAGGTCCAAAATTCAATTTGGGCAATGATACCATGCTTTGTGGTGGTCAAAGTCTTTTGCTGCAAATCAATCAACCCAATGTAAAATCAATCCTGTGGGATAATGGCACCGGCACCACTAATCGAACCATTAATCAATCGGGCACTTATTGGGCGAGGGTTACCGACACTGCCAATTGCTTTTCAACGGATACCGTTAAAGTGTTCGCTGCCGCGCAGCCTTCTGTCTCTCTTGGAAAGGATACGGCCATTTGTGAAGGCGCCGAATTGATCATAAATATCACAACGACCTTTGATGTTCTTTGGGATAATAACACCACTTCATCAAACCGTTTGATCAGTCAACCCGGCATCTATTGGGCGAGTGTTTCAAATCCATGTGGTGTGGTGCGAGATACCATCGTTGTCTCTTTATTGCCTGCACCGCTCGTTTCGTTAGGGAATGACACGGCCTTGTGTGCAGGGCAAATTCTATTGCTAAAGCCATCAGATACCTCGCTTGTAGCTTACCGATGGCAAGATGGCAGCAGTCAATCTGACTTCACGATTTCAACCGAAGGAAAGTATTACGTGGAAGTGTTGGGAAGAAATGGATGCAGCGCTGCTGATACGATGCTGGTAACGTATATTTTTCCGCCTTCTGCCAATTTTCCGGAGGATACCGTCATGTGTCGCAATGAAGTATTGCAGCTCTTTGTTGAAGGCAGGGAAACAGAAGTTTTGTGGAACGGAATTGCCGGAAGCAATCGATTTGAAGTCACAAATTATGATGGCAAGATTCAAATGTTTGCAAAAAATAATTGTGGCGAAATATCCAAGGAAATGGATGTAATCACCCAAAACTGCTTTTGTAAAGTGTATTTTCCGAATGCGGTGACTTTAAACGATGACGGTTTGAATGAATCATTTGGGCCGGTCTATGATTGTATTTGGCAACAATATCATCTGATGATTTATAACCGTTGGGGAGAAATGGTGTTCGAAAGCCACGATCCTAAACTTTTTTGGAACGGACAATACAAAGGGAACTTTGTTCCAAACGGTTATTACATTTGGATTGCCCATTATACTGCGCTTGAAAATACAATCCCTGCAACCATGCAGCAGAAGGGAGTGGTTTATATGTTGAGATAATCCTTGATGATACTTCCTCCCAATATTTATTTGTTGTATAGCTAAGAAACAAGAATCGAAATTCTTGCTAATATGATGGATCAACATGCATAAAGGCTTCGTCGGTTTTGCTAACTTTGCAAAAAAATAATCGACATGTCACAAAAGCCTATTACCGAGTTTATCGAAAAATATTTTCTTCATTTCAACGCTGCCGCTTTGGTAGATGCCGCAGATGGTTATATCAAACATCTGGATGAAGGAGGAAAGATGATGATTACATTGGCAGGAGCCATGAGTACCGCCGAAATGGGTAAAATTTTGGCTGAGATGATTCGTCAGGATAAGGTTGCCATTATTTCCTGCACAGGAGCCAATCTCGAAGAAGATATCATGAATCTGGTAGCGCATTCGCATTACAAACGAGTGCCCAATTACCGTGATTTAACACCCCAGGAAGAGTGGGATTTGCTGGAGCAGGGTTTAAATCGTGTGACCGACACCTGTATTCCGGAGGAAGAGGCATTCAGAAGAATTCAAAGCAAAATTCACCGCAGATGGAAAGATGCTGAAGATAATGGAGAGCGCTATTTCCCGCATGAATACATGTATCAGATGTTGCTCGGAGGTGATTTGAAAGAACATTATGAAATTGATCCAGCCAATAGCTGGATGCTCGCTGCTGCCGAGAAAAACCTGCCGATTATTGTTCCGGGATGGGAAGACAGCACCATGGGAAATATTTTTGCATCTTACATCATCAAAAGTGAATTGAAAGCATCCACCATGAAATCCGGAATCGAATACATGGTTTGGTTATCAGAGTGGTATAGAAATAATTCTTCAGGCAAAGGCGTTGGCTTTTTCCAAATCGGAGGTGGCATTGCCGGTGATTTTCCGATTTGCGTGGTTCCAATGATGTATCAGGATTTAGAATGGCATGATGTGCCTTTTTGGAGTTATTTCTGCCAGATTTCTGATTCTACTACCAGTTACGGATCCTATTCAGGTGCTGTACCCAATGAAAAAATTACCTGGGGTAAACTCGATATTCATACCCCGAAATACATCATTGAAAGTGACGCCACCATTGTAGCACCATTGGTGTTTGCGAAGATTTTGGGTTGGTAAACTAATTTGACATTATTATTTCCCGTTTAATTTATCGCGGTCCCAATTTTTCGGGTTGTTGATGATGTATTGTGCAATGCGTTGATAGGATGGTTCATTACGAATGATGTGTTCCCAATAATCGCGTTGCCATAATTTTCCGTTAAATCGTGTCCAATCGAATTGTTTTACACCATCTATTCTGCACGCATATGGTTATAAAATACAATCCAGCCCTTGAATAATCGTACCCTTTCAGGCGGATGGATTTGCAGTGGTGTACGTTAGAATTGTAGGGCATTTCAAATCAATCTCTGGTTGCCGTCTTTATCAAATGAAAGGGAAACAGGAAATTGGTCATTTTGTCCTTGATAAAATTTCACCCATTCATATTCTTGTGCATTTATGAGCGAATGCACAAGCAGAAATACTATGAACAGGACTTTTTTCAATCAATATTGATTTTGTTTCATCTCAAAAGTAAGGTTAAATGGACTTATAGACAACAACGTGTTGGATTTATGACCTTGTTTATTCGTTTTGTTAATTTTACAGGGATGGAAATATAAATATCTCCGTTTTTTTTATCCAATAGACACAATTAAAAAAAAATAAATACTTTTACATTCCAATTATTCTTCATTTAAATCGACAACCTGATGATTTCATTAATCTTAACCAAGGTTTTACTGCCTTTATCGCTTGGCATCATTATGCTGGGCATGGGAATGACTTTAATTCCTGCCGACTTTACGCGGATTTTTAAATACCCTAAAGCCATCTTAATTGGTTTGGTGAATCAAATGGTTTTTTTGCCACTTATTGGTTTATCTCTGGCCATCGCCTTTAATTTAGATGCGACCATGGCCGTCGGCATTATGATCATCGCATCTTGTCCCGGCGGACCAACAAGCAATTTGATTACCCAGGTGAGTAAAGGAAATATTGCCCTGTCTGTTACGTTGACAGCAGTTGCCAGTTTTATTTGTATACTTACGATTCCCTTTATTTTAACCCATGCATTGAGTTATTTCGGCACAGGTACGGATGTTCTGATTGAATTGCCTGTTTTAGATACCATACTCCAAATAATGGGAATCACAGTTATCCCCATTAGCATTGGAATGTTGATTCGCAAACGAAAACCGGCTTTTGCCCTTCGAATGGAAAAACCAATGCGTACTGCTTCTACCGTAATATTTGTGCTGATTTTCATCGCTGTCATTGCGGCTAATTTGAGCAAACTCGGAGATGCAATGAAAGCAGTTGGTTTGGTTACCCTGCTTTTGAATTTGGGCACCATGGGTTTAGGCTTTTTATCTGCTCATTTGTTTCGTCTGAAGTTTAAAGATTCGATTGCCATAACCATAGAATGCGGCATTCAAAACGGCACTTTGGCATTTGTCATTGCCACGTCTATTCTCAACAACATTGAACTGGCGCTTCCAACAGGAGCCTATTCTATTTGGATGTTTGTGACAGGAGGTATTTTAATGTGGCAACTCTCAAAGAGGAAGGAGCCATTGCCTCAGCAGACAAACTAGTTATTTTCCAATATTTGCATGATATTCTGCAATACATACAACATCTCGTCATTTTTCTCTTTTTCATAAGTATAAATCAGGTTACGCAAGATGCGCTGAATGATTTCAACGTTGCTGCAAACATTGAAATATTCATCTCTCGGTTCTACATTGATTTGTTTGAGAAATTCGTAGATGCTTTGGTGAGATAGCACCAATCCCTGACTGAATGGGTTGATGTAGAAAAGAATTTCCGATCCGGGACTCTGATCCAATTCACTCGAATCGTTGTATGCTTTGATGATTTCGAGGTCGTCACCTGCTTTATAACCTAATACAAAATGTTGTGGTAGGTTCACCCCATAAATTGGAATGTTTAGCTTTTGAGCGACGATGGAATAAATAATAGCCAAAGAAATAGGGTTACCGCGATGTCTTTTCAGTACTTTATTGATAAAGGAATTATCAGCATTGTGATAATCTTCTGAATCGCCTTGAAATTTGTGAACGTTATAGAAAATATGGTTTAGTATGCGCACTTTCTCATAGCTCGTGAGATCATAGTGCATTTCAAGCCAGGCATCCAATTTAATTTTGTCGATGGCGTTTTCAATCTCCTGACGTTCGATATCCGGAAAACGGATGCGTGCAATTTCAATAACAGCACCCAATAAATCTTCGGCACCGGTTTGTTTCCAAATGCTGAAATACTGAATGTTTTTGTCGAATTTTAGTTTTTTGATCAAACCTTGAACCCGCTCGATTTGAATGGATTCTTCTAATTGATAGAGCACCTCTTCAAGCACCATCAACGCTTCATCACCCAAAGACATCAGGCGTTCTTGAACCTGCTCGATGACTTCGTCGTCGGTGTCGTCAAGCAGATAGATTAAGGCCTCTATCTCTTTTCGGTCGTTCATTTTTTACTCCTTGCTTTGGTTTTGGCGGGAGCTTTTTTCTGATTTTTCATGATATCGGTAACCATGGCAAAATCAAGTGACTCGGGGTCTGTTCCTTTCGGAATTCGGTAATTTTCTTTCCCTTTAGCGATATAAGGTCCATAACGTCCATTCAAAACCTGAACGGCAGGATCTTCTGTAAAGGTGCGAATGAGTCGGGCCGCATCTGTTTTTCTTTTTTGTTCAATGAGTTCAATGGCCCGATCGAGGGTTACCGTGTAGGGATCATCTTCTTTGGTCAGTGAAACATATTTGCTGTCATGTTGCACAAATGGGCCAAATCTGCCCACATTGGCTTTGACTACTTTCTCTTCAAATTTGCCCAATTCTCTCGGAAGGTCAAAAAGCTTTAATGCCTCCTCCAAATTGATTTCATCCATAGAAACACCTTTGGGTATCCTGGCAAAAACTGGCTTTTCTTCATCCGCGCTTAGTCCAATTTGAACCATGGGGCCGAATCTTCCAATTTTTACGAATACCGGCTTTCCGGTTTGAGGATGCTTGCCCAATTCTTTTTCACCGGTCGCTTTTTCGGCTGTATCCAGTGTTTTGTCAACGTTTTGATGGAAAGGATGATAAAAGGCATCAATCATCGCACTCCAGGCGGTTAAACCACTGGCGATGTCATCAAATTCTTTCTCCACTTTGGCGGTAAATTGATAATCCAGAATTTTAGAAAAATGCTCAATCAGAAATTCAGTTACTATTCTTCCAATATCACTGGGTGTTAATTTGTCTTTTTCAGCACCGGTGATTTCAGACAGTATTTTTTTCTCAATGAGCCCGTTTTTGTGGATTAATTGAACAAATTTTCTTTCTTCACCATCGCGTTTTTCTTTCAGCACATAGCCGCGTTTCATGATGGTGGTGATGGTAGGGGCATAGGTAGAAGGTCGGCCAATACCGAGTTCTTCCATTTTCTTCACCAAACTGGCTTCCGTATATCTTGCCGGCGGTCGGGTATATCGCTGTTGTGCGACAATTTGACGGCAGGGAAGAACATCCCCTTTGCTCATCGGTGGAAGAAGCCCGCTGCCGGTTTCTGACTCTTCGTCGTCAGTACTTTCGAGATAAACTTTTAGAAAACCATCAAATTTGATGACTTCTCCTTCTGCCTGAAAAATTTCGCTGTTTTTATCGTTTTCAATGCCTACCTGGGTCTTTTCAAGTTGAGCATCGCTCATTTGAGAGGCAATGGATCTTTTCCAAATCAGATCATATAACCTTCTTTGTCCATCGTCCGATCCGGCCTGTTGAACTTCAAAAGAAGTAGGACGAATGGCTTCGTGAGCCTCCTGAGCAGAACTATTTTTGGTAGTAAAATTTCTTGCTTGAGAATATTGGCTTCCAAACTGTGATTCAATGGCACTTTTAGCTGAGGTGCGGGCGAAATCGCTCAGGTTTACAGAATCGGTACGCATATAGGTAATGTGTCCTTCTTCATACAATCGCTGCGCCAGCGTCATGGTTCTGCTTACAGAATAGCCGAGTTTACGACTCGCTTCCTGCTGCAAGGTGGAGGTGGTAAAAGGGGCAGCGGGTTTTCTGACCGCAGGTTTCACTTCAACGCGATTTACGGTAAAAGTGGCGCCTGTGCAGGATTGAAGAAATTTTTCTACTTCTTCTTCCTTTTCAAACTTTTTAGGCAGTTCTGCATGCAGCACTCTATCCTTCACTGAGAATTCGGCTTTCACTTTGAAGAAATCCTGAACATTGAATTCGCCGATTTCTTTTTCTCGTTCTACAATCAGCCGCACTGCCACTGATTGAACACGACCCGCAGACAGGGATGGTCTTACTTTTTTCCAAAGTACCGGAGATAATTCGAATCCCACAATTCTATCGAGAATGCGTCGCGCTTGCTGCGCATCCACCAAATTCATGTCGATGGTGCGAGGATTATCGATGGCTTTAAGGATGGCGTTTTTAGTAATCTCGTGAAAAACAATCCTTTTGGTGGTTTGAATATCTAAATTCAATTCATCCGCTAAATGCCATGAAATGGCTTCTCCTTCGCGATCCTCGTCCGATGCTAACCAAACGGTTTCTGCTTCATCGGCTAGTTTTTTCAGTTCTTTAACGACTGCTTTTTTATCAGCCGGAACTACATATTTGGGTTTATATCCGTTTTTTAAATCAATGGCATTGCTGTCTTTAGGCAAATCACGGATGTGACCAAAACAGGATTTGACAACGAAATCCTTGCCCAAAAATTTCTCAATGGTTTTGGCTTTAGCGGGGGACTCAACGATGACAAGATTCTTTGGCATTTTATGGTTTGTTCAATACAAGTACTTTTCTTGTGGCGCCAAAAATACCGTTTTCAATCTTAACATAATAAATACCTGACGAAAGTTCTTCCAAAACCAACTCATCCAAACGTTGCGCTTGATCACTTAAATCGGCTACCACCAGACCCATTGAATTGTAAATTTTCAAGGATACCTGATCACGGCTGGGCAGGTTAAGCGTAATTTTCAGGCTATTTACCGCAGGATTTGGAAATACATCAAAATTTTCTTCAGAGAGTATTTGTTGAACACCGGTAGCATATCTGGAAATATTAATATTATCGATGAAAACACTGTTCCCACTTTGACTCACCAATTCAAATCGCAGCATTAAGTTCGAAACATTGGCGTAGGCAGATAAATCGGCCGTTTGCGTTTTCCACTCACCTGCATTTTTCGGAGACCAATTGGAATTAACACCGGTTACCGATGTAAGCCCTGTATTGGAACGATATCCTGCCACTGTTTTCCAAGTATTTCCGCAATCGGTAGAGGCATGAAGAATAAGCAATTCAGATTTTGTGGCATCCGCTATAGAATATGCTGCCTTAAAACTGAATATAGGATTACTAAAACCTAATGTAGTCATATCTAATGCAGAAGAGTAAAGATTATATCTTGTATTGGCGGCTGTGTTGGCGTCGATATATCCTTGAATAGAGGCCGAACCACTGAAGGCAACAGTTGAAGTTCTTCTCCAGCCGTAGGTGCCGATTTCTCCGATTCTCCAGTCGATGGCAACTTGTGAGGCATTTTCGAAGGATTCAGTATAAGGAGTTTTGATGTTAGCCTGTGCCGGTATCACCGTAATAAAGGCGTCTTTGGTTAAAGAATTGGTTCCGTCGGCATTGGAAACTTCATAGGTTACCTTAAAAGTACCGGCACTGTTATACGTAACCGTTGGAGAAGCAAAGGTAGAAATGCTCGGAGAACCTCCTTCAAAAGTCCACTTTCGATCGGTAACATCCCCATTATATGAAAGATCTGTGAACGAGATGGATCCTCCCTGACAAACGACTGTTCTGGTAGTCGTAGTATGGAAATCACTTTTAGGACCGCAGTTTGGATTGGTTAACACTCCGGTGGCCGTCATGTTGGCAGTAGATACATTCAACCCTCTGTAGGCATTGTTATTACAAACACTGTTCATGACATTGCTTTGCCCTTTGGTGAATGCGTTTTGGCAAGAGCCATTGGCATAATCCATAAAATTTTCAACCATGTCTAGCTCATTGGGAGCATCATTGTTACAAGTATTGTTGGTGGTTGGGCAACCATAAGAAGGATCAAAAACCGGAGGGGTATCGCATATCCTATCTCCTGTGCTGCTGCAATTACTACCACAACCATTGTCGAAGGGGTGGATAAGTCCAAGCCAGTGTCCTACCTCATGCGTAAGGGTTCTTCCGGCATTTCCTGGTGAACTTGTGCCGATAGATCCAATCCTGCTTGAAATCATCACAATTCCATCTACGGCAGCATTGGTGGTATAAGGCAGGTAGGCATAACCCAGAATGGTTCCACCACTATCGGGAGATCGGCCGATTCGCTTTATGACCCAAATATTGAGATACTTGCGATAATCCCATTTAATGAGATTCTTCACGTCTTCATCTCCTCCGTCAGTGAGGGTTGAATAAGTTCTGGTAATGCCATCTGTGCAGTTTCCGTTAGGATCTTTTCTAGCCAATTTAAACTCAATTTCCGTATCCGCTGCCCTGGCTTTAAAAATGGATCTTGTATTGACCGTATCTTTATTGAGTCTCCGAAAATCTTCATTGAGGATGCGCACTTGATCTAAAACCTGATCTTTAGAGATATTTTCATCCCCGTAGGCATGAATAATATGAAACACCACCGGAATGACCCGAACGGTTCCTTTTTTGTACTGTTTGTCGGTAGCGGTGATTTCCCTTGAAACATCATCATAAAATTGATCCCTTGCCTTCAATAATTCTGGATTGTTGCGAAGCATGTCATTCATGAATTCATTGGTACCGCAGGGAGCGGTATTTTGGGCAAAAAGAGAAAAATTAGAAATTACGGCAAGGACGAGTAAAAGTTTTTTCATTCGGATTTTAAAATAAGCGTGTAGGATATTTGAAAAGCATAACAGATTTTATAGACTAAAGTTCTGTTATGCACTTGCATGACATCCTGAAATTTTTACAAAGTTACTTCAAATCAAGACGAAAAGCGAACGACCAAAAATTATGAACAGAACATGACTTTATTTTTCTTGTTCTGCCACAATAGTAGCAACGGCTGCATCGCCTGTAATGTTCACCACGGTTCTGCACATATCCAAAATTCGGTCGACAGGAAGGATAACTGCAATCCAAGCAGGATTGAGTCCCACAGAACCCAACACGATGATCAGCATAATCAAACCTGCTCCCGGAACTGCTGCAGCTCCTATAGAGGCCAGTGTAGCCATCAACACTATGGTCAATTGTTGGGCAAAGTCTAGATCGATAAGATGAAACTGAGCAAGAAAAACAACGGCAATGGCTTGATACATGCTTGTCCCATCCATGTTTACCGTGGCACCGATAGGTAATACAAAATCAGAAATTTGTTTAGGAACTTTAAGGTTCTCATTCACACATTCCATGGTAACCGGTAGGGTGGCGGCAGAAGAAGATGAAGAAAAAGCAAGCAATTGTGCAGGGCCCATTCCCCTAAAGAATCCTGCATAAGAAGCACTTTTACCTATCATAATTCTTCGTAGCAATGGATACACACCAAAAAGCATAATACTCAAACCGAACACAACGGTAAGGGCATAGCTCCCGAGCGCTTTAAACATTTCCAACAATTTTGCAGGGTCGTCTCCGGCCAGTTTTCCCATGAGACCTGCTGTTAGGGCGAAAACGAAATAAGGTGCTGATAACATTACAATATCCACCATCTTTAGAAAAACTTCATTGAAGCTGTCAATTACATCTAAAGCGGGTTTGGCCTTATTTATAGGTAACATCACCAAAGCAACTCCAAAAAACACAGCAAAGAAAATAACTTGAAGCATTAGTGTCATGTCATTTAAAGAGAGAAAGATGTTTTCCGGAACTATATCGACCAAAAACTGTAATGGCTTATTTTGTTGAACAGCTTGAGCTATTTCAACTTTTTTGTTAATTGTTTCGTTTTTAGATTCTTCATTCAATGACTTTTCAGCCTCAACTACGCGATCTTTGTTGATTTCAAGGCAAGAAAGGCACTTCCCGTCTTTAATAATTGCCCCTGTTTTTTTTGCCCATATCTCATATTTGATGCGATTATCTATTTTTACTTCTTTGCTAAGCGCATTACCCGGACGCAAGGTATTAACCACCCCCAAGCCAATACAAACAGCCATTACTGTAGTGATTAAATACAAAGCCAGCGTTTTAAATCCGATTCTGCCCAATACTTTTAAATCCGGCATCCCGGTAACCCCTTTGATAATGGAAAACAAGACCATCGGCACAGCAATCAACTTCAACAACCGAATAAAAATCTCACCGAAAGGATCGATCCAATTGAGGGTAAATGTGTTTAAACCTACAAAGGTTGAAAGTACAGCCCAGGCAATTCCTGCCAACAGTCCGATGATAATTTTCCAGTGCAATGCCATCTGCAAATGATTTTATTTTTGATGAATTCGGTTTGAAAGATATAAATCCCCTAAAGTAAATGCGGTGAGTGCTTCCACAATGGGCACTGCCCGGGGCAAAACACAGGGGTCATGTCTGCCAACGGCAGAAAGGATTGTATTCTCGCCCTCTTTGGTCACGGTGTTTTGTGTTTTTGATATGGTTGAAGTGGGCTTAAAGGCCACCTTGAATAGGATATCTTCTCCGTTGGATATGCCCCCCTGAATACCCCCTGAATGATTGCTGGTTGTGTGGATGTTCTTCCTATCGTGGATAAAGGCATCGTTCACTTCTGAACCTTTTTGTCGGATGATATCGAATCCGTCACCCACTTCGAAGCCTTTAACGGCCGGAATGCTGAACATAGCAGCGGCCAATCGAGCGTTGAGTTTCTCAAAAACCGGGTCGCCCAAGCCAATCGGACATTTTCTGATTACACAAGTGATGATACCGCCGAGGCTGTCGCCTTCGGTTTTGGCTTTTTCAATCTCTGAAATCATCAGCGCTGCGGTGTTCTGATCCGGACATCTAACAATGTTCATATCAATCTGTTCGCGAGAATAAAATATGCCAGCGGAAAGCATGTTGATTTGATGAACAGAACTCACATAAGCCGCGAAATTGATATCTGTGTTTTCTTTGAGTAACAGCTCCGCAATAGCACCTGCGGCCACCCAGGCAGCGGTAACCCGGGCACTGGACCTTCCTCCACCACGATAATCGCGGATGCCATATTTGTTTTGATAGGTGTAATCGGCATGAGAAGGTCTGTAAAGTTCTTTAAGTTCTGAATAATCTTCAGATTTTGCATCCGCATTTCGGATAAATATGGCAATGGGATGTCCGGTACTTTTGCCTTCAAAAATGCCACTTAAGAACTCAACGCGATCCGATTCATTGCGGGATGTGGAAATATTAGATTGTCCGGGACGACGTCGGTTCAAGGCTGTTTGAATGAACTCTTCGTCGATCGTTATGCCGGCAGGAAATCCATCCAGCACACCACCGACAGCCGTGCCATGAGACTCGCCGAAGGAGGTGAACTTTAAAATATTACCGATGGTATTGCTTGCCAAAACAGGTCAAAAATAAAGAAATCAACCTTGGATTCATTCGGAAATAATTCCAATTCGACTCACTTGTTCCCAAAAAGCAGGAAAACTCTTCATCACCGCTTCCGGTTCTTCGATGTTAACGGTCCCAAAAAAAGCCAGCATGGCCAGGCTCATGGCCATTCTGTGGTCTTTGTAAGTCGAGAAAGAGATGTCTTCAGGTAAATGAAATGTGCTGCCGTCAATATGAACATTCGATCCTCTTTCTGAGAAAATAACGCCACATTTTTTTAATTCGGTTTCCAATGCTTTGATGCGATCCGATTCTTTGTGTTTAAGCGTTTCGATTCCTGTAACCACAAACACCTTTTTGTGCGCTGCCCAAGCGGTAATGAGCGGCAAAGCCAAATCAGGATGATCAGAAAAGTTCAGGATGTCGGGCAGTTTTGAGATGGACTTTTGTTTAATAAAAGTAATGCCTGTTTTACCTTGTATGGCCTTACATCCTAATAGAGGAGCCCAGTCCATCAACACAGAATCCCCTTGAACAGAAATGCCTTTTGCACTTAACCCCTCAAATTTTAAAGTAAATCCGACCTCCTGAAAGGATAAGAATTCAAGAAAAAAAGCAACACTGCTCCAATCATTTTCGATATGAAAGGATCTTTTTATTTTTTGTGGTTCAAATGGGTTGGATTGGATGCCATTTTCTATGAAAGATACTGGAATCCCGAGGTTTTGCATCAAAGACAAAGTCATTTCGATATAGGGTGCTGAATGCACCGATCCTATGAATTTGAGTTTCAAGGGTAATTTTAAGGCAGGTGCAATCATGAGTAAAGCGCTAAAGAATTGACTGCTTTCTTCTGCACATATTTCTATTTCCTCCGTTTTGGGTGTACCTTTTTTAATATGAATCGGAAGAAATCCCTCTTTCTCTATACATTGAATGTGGGTCCCTAAATTTCGCAAGGCCTCTATCAGGGCAGCCATGGGTCTTTGATGCATACGTTCGGTTCCCTGAATGATGTGTTCATCCTGCGTGGTAGCTGCCAGTGCGGTAATAAATCGGGCAGCAGTACCGGCATCTTCGACCTCTAAAATTTCCTTTTTTCCAAAATCATCCAACAGTCTTTGCATCACTTTCGTGTCATTGGCCTTCGATAGATTTCGCAATGAAAGCTTCGGAAAATAGAGATGCTTTAAAACGAGCAAACGGTTGCTGATGCTTTTGGAAGCCGGTAGTTTGATATTTTGGAAAGTTTCTGTTTGGTTATACTTTAGCTTCATGCTATGAATTCGTCGTAATACGTCTCCAGCGCGTTCAATATTTGTTCTCGGCTCACGGGTATATCAATCTGCACATGACCGATGTTTTCAGCCAAAACCATCAAAATTTGACCGTTCAGATTTTTTTTATCCTTTAAACACAATGCGACTAATTGGGGCATATCCTCCCTAGAAAAGTTTACCGGTGCGTATATTTCGGTGAGTTCTTTGATTTTTTCAAAAGCGGCTTGACCGAGAATTTGCATTTGTGCGGCAATCCAGGATTCGAGGTACAATCCGATGGCCACTGCATGACCATGGCCGATTTCCCTGTTTTTGGAAATGTAGAATTCTTCAATCGCATGTCCGATGGTATGTCCTGCATTGAGTTTTTTACGCAATCCGTGTTCATAGGGATCGAGTTTCACGATTTTATTTTTGATTGAGGCCGTTTGATGAACCAAATGAGTAGGCGGAATGCGCTTGCCACTTTTCAGGAATCGCATTCCTTCGTCAAAATGCCTGGCATCGGCGATGATACCATGCTTGAGCATTTCAGCCCAACCGTTGAGCAAATCAGATTCTGAAAGAGTTTTTAGAAAATCCGGGCAGATATGCGTCGATTCCGGAGGATAAAAGCTTCCAATGAAGTTTTTGTATTGTAAAAAATTGACAGCTGTCTTACCTCCGATGGCTGCATCTGCCATAGAAAGCAAGGTTGTTGGAATATAAATGGTTGAGATCCCGCGTTGATATACGGACGCCGCAAATCCACCCATGTCCAGCATTACACCTCCTCCCAACAAGATGAGCACACTTTTGCGGTCAGCATTGTTTTCAACGAGGAAATTCCAGATAGCCTGACAATTCTCTAAAGATTTCTCTTTTTCACCTTGCGGGATGACCAAGCATGGATATGATTTTAGGTTTGGAAGGAGCGGGTAACAAAGTCTGAATACCCGATCATCTGTTAATACGAAATACCTTCGCTGATCCTGTATGATGGCATCATTTACATGGAGGATATTTTTATAGTGTAGGATGGCCGTTTCCACAAAGGCAAAATTAGCCATTCCCTGTGATTAAGCAGCGGAATTACCAAAGATCCCGGATATCGGCAATCACCTCATAGGTATAACGTTCCGGAAATTCACTATAGAAATAGGTTCCATAGCCCGGATCTGCCAAAACATCATAATCTACAAAATAGGTGTTAATCAGATATCCATCGCGGTTGAACAACCGATAGCGGATTTGTGCTCCTTTGAGCGGAACATTTCCCCGGTTCACAATTTCACCTTCCACTTCCACCCATCGCAAGCCGGTATAATAGGTATAGTCGATTTCGGCAGTCAACTTGGGTTCAACTGGCACAATTACCACTTCTTCCTGAACGCAACTCTGCATCAGAAACATGGAAACGAGGGCGGATAAGAGTAATGCTTTTTTCATGATGATGTCTTTATACAGTAACTAGACTAAAATTTTGCCATGACAATTCTAATAGCGTTGTTTTGAATATAAGTATCAGTAAATCAATTATTTGTGTTGTTGTTTAGGTAAATTCAGTGTTCAAAAGTGTTAAATAAATTGGACGATGGGATGGAGGGGCTGATTTTGTCTCCTGAAATTACAGCGTGCAAATAGGTTTGCTATGCGTTGGCGTTATTTGTCGAAGGGTGGTGGTAGTGAATCTTTCCATCATGACTTTGAGAACAAATGACATAATAGATAAAGATACATTGGTCAAAATCCTCTATTCAATATCTTGGAAACCCTATGATCTTGTAAATCATGGATAAGACAAAATGAGTCAAATTGTGAAGTGGAATATCGTTAAATGCGATGACACAGAAAGGAATTTCACAATGGTCAAATCGTAAGAAATTCTAAATGAATGGATACTTGTCCCCAATGAATAAACCCTAACCCTTTACATCACCAACAGAAAAAATGCGATGAATACAATTAATGCGGAGATTAAAGTCGACATGAATCGCATTTCATGCGGCGAATTGCTAAATGACCACTTTTAAATCGACTTGCAGTCTTCATGGGATTTTACGTCCTTACTTCTTCACCTCCGCATAATGCTTGAAGAACATCGGAATCGTTTCAATACCCTTATAGAAGTTGAACAATCCGTATTTCTCATTGGGAGAGTGAATGGCATCGCTGTCGAGACCGAATCCCATCAGAACGGATTTGAGTCCCAATTCTTTTTCAAAAAGGGCTACGATCGGTATGCTGCCACCTCCACGGGTTGGAATGGGTTCTTTTCCGAAAGATTCTTTCATCGCCATTGCCGCTGCCCGATATTCTGCTGAATCAGTGGTAATCAATACCGGCTCACCTCCGTGATGCGGAAATACTTCCACCTTCACAGAAGCAGGAGCAATGCTTTCGAAATGTTCTTTAAACAACGCACTTATTTTTTCAGAACTTTGATTCGGAACCAATCTCATGGAAATCTTGGCAAAAGCTTTCGAAGGAAGTACTGTTTTTGAACCTTCTCCGGTATAGCCACCCCAAATTCCATTCACGTCTAAGGTAGGACGGATGCCCGTTCTCTCAATAGTAGAATAGCCTGCTTCGCCCATCACATCTTGGATTTGAAGTTGATTTTTGAATTCTTCCAAACTGAAGGGTGTTTTTGCTAGAGCATCGCGGTCTTGTGTGCTTACCTCCAGCACATCGTCATAAAAACCCGGTATGGTGATATGTCTATTCTCGTCATGCAAGGAAGCAATGAGGGTGCAAAGTACATTGATTGGATTTGCAACAGCACCGCCGTATATGCCTGAATGAAGATCAATATTAGGACCG
>JBIIVF010000180.1:0-4244 GCA_044339595.1 Bacteroidia bacterium | reverse complement strand
AGATAGCTCAATCCGCGCAAGCCGACATCAATTGAAGGCACATCGTTGGCAATCAATCCGGTATCGCTGATCAGAATCACATCCGCTTTTAATTTCTCTTTGTGTGATTTCACGTAAATGCCAAGGTTGGCTGACCCTACTTCTTCTTCACCTTCAATCATGAATTTTACGTTGCAGCGAAGCGTTCCGGTTTGCATCATGGTTTCAAACGCTTTCACGTGCATGTAAACCTGACCTTTATCATCACAAGCTCCGCGGGCATAAATATTCCCGTCTC
This sequence comes from Bacteroidia bacterium, assembly GCA_044339595.1. Taxonomy (GTDB): domain Bacteria; phylum Bacteroidota; class Bacteroidia; order NS11-12g; family UBA9320; genus CAZTGZ01. Next base: position 3,967 of record JBIIVF010000180.1, on the reverse strand, counting down.
TGATTTCCGGTTCAAACGGAGGAGAAATCCACAATTCATCCGGAACACTCGGTTGAACATCATAATGACCGTAGACCAGGACGGTCGGCAAACTGGGATCTATGATTTTTTCACCATAAACAATGGGATTGCCGGCGGTTTCTTCGAGCACCACATTTTCTGCTCCGGCCTTGATAAGCGCAGCTTGAACAAATTCAGCAGTTTTTCGCACATCCGCCTTATAAGCAGGGTCTGCACTGATGGATGGAATGCGCAAAAAGTCAAACAATTCGTTCAGAAAACGCTCTTTGTTTTGGTCGATATAAGGTTGAATGCTCATGAAATGTATTTTGGTCCGAAATTAGTAAATCCACATTCATTCATCCAATAGTAATTGCGGTATATTTTTTGCCGATCTTTGAGAAAATCAAATCATGAAAAAATACAGCGGTAAAATCGTCATCTCCAGTTTAGTTATTCTTTTTGCCGTAGCGTGCGCACAACTTCCTATTACAGGGCGAAAACAACTGAAATTACTTCCCGAAAGCGAATTGGTCGCCATGAGTCTGACGTCTTATAATCAGTTTCTGACAGAAAATGAAGTGGTTAAAAATACGGCAGATGCCAATAAGGTGAAAGCTGCCGGAGATCGCATCAGCAAAGCAGTGACCAAATATCTCGAAGATAATAAATATGGTGATCGGGTAGCCGGATACAATTGGGAATTCAATCTTGTGAACGACAAAAGCATCAATGCCTGGTGTATGCCGGGAGGTAAAGTGGTTTTTTACAGTGGTATACTGCCTGTTTGTAAGGATGAAACCGGTATAGCTGTGGTCATGGGGCATGAAATTGCTCACGCCATCGCGCGCCATGGCAACGAACGAATGAGTCAGGGCTTGGCTCAACAGCTGGGGGGAATAGCCCTTGCTGTGGCCGTATCCGACAAGCCACAGGAAACCCAACAATTGTTTGCTATTGCCTATGGTTTAGGATCCCAATTTGGTGTGATGTTGCCCTTTAGCAGAAAGCATGAAAGTGAAGCTGACGAAATGGGGTTGTATTTTATGGCTATGGCCGGATACGATCCAAAGGCAGCACCGGCTTTTTGGGAGAGGATGGAAAAGTCATCCGGTAGCAGTGTTCCTGAATTTTTGAGCACACACCCTAATCCGGAAACACGGGCAACCAATTTAAAAAGCTGGATGCCTAAGGCGGAAACGTACTATAACCAGGTTAGAAATTAGAAATTAGAAATGGGGTGTTGAGAATTTGAATCCTGATCAGTCTTCTTCCGGGTGGACGAAGTCAATGCCGAGGGTTAATTGGATGACGCTGCTTCGATAATCGAATTTGTAGGTTTTACCGCGAATTACCACTTCATCGCCAAAGCGGCTGAGGTTGGTTTCATAGCGAAGATCGATGCATGCCCCTCCTAAATCGAAACCGATACCGACCTGACCTGCCCAACTTCCATCACGAAAGAAGTTTTTCATGTCTTCAGAATAGAACTCATCTACAAAGGGAGAATATTGAAGTTGCTTGGTGTAAATCGGTCCGGCCATGATTCGAAATCGGTCTTTTTTGCTGTATCCTATTAATAAGGGCACATCCAACCGATTGATGTTAAGTTGACGTATGGTATCTAAATTTACAGAACTGATGCGCGTTGAATAGCGGTGTTGTGATAATATCACCTCCGGTTGTATAAATGTATTTTTGGTGTATGCCCTTCCAAAAAATCCTACTACAAGTCCAACGTCAGCTTCTTTTTTGGCATAATTCCAGTCGATTCCATCGTCCTTTATGGTTTCAGAAAGCAGTATACTGGAATAATTAACGCCTCCTTTGCCACCCAAGGCCTTTAATTGCGCAAAACCATTATTGGGCGCACTTAAAGCAAAAATCAATATGAGAAAAAAAATTCGAACCATTTCTGAATCAAATGTACAAAATATCCTTTCAAATTGTGGAAAATGTAAAGACAGCATGAAAAAAATCATTCGGCTTTGAAATTCGATTTTGTATGTTTGTTCAATATCCATGAACATGTTAAGAATAGTATGCATTTTTGCAGCTTTGTTCCTATTTTCATTCACCGGTTGCATGCCTGAAGGCGAAGGAGAAAATCAAGGTCAAGACGAAGAGATTATTTCCGAAAATGAATTTGAAACCGTGCCGGACTCTTTGGCGGCAGAAGGTTTTGATGATTTTCGAATTGTGTCCCGTGCTTCCGTTTTACAATGGCGTGGAGAGCGTATTTCAGGAGAAGGACATCAAGGAACCGTGGATGTAGCGAGCGGCAACATCCGGGTTCGTGATCAACGCATTGAAGGTGGACAAATCTGGCTGGATATGACCTCTATGAAGGAAACAGGAGAGGAGCGTGAAGAAGAAACTTCTTCAGTTGTGATGGGATATCTGCACAGTCAACGGTTTTTCGATACCGAAAAATTTCCCAAGGCACTGCTCACCATCAAAGGAGAAAGTCAGGGAATGTTGTTGGCCGATCTCAAAATAAAAGACAACACCCGGGCTGTGATGATTCCTTTCCATAAAAGCATCAATGGAGATACCCTCAGGGCCGGTGGTAGTTTTGCCATTGACCGAACCAAATGGGGACTAACTTACCGAAGTGCAGGTCAAACCAAAGATTTGGGAAGTTTAGTGATCAAAGACAGCATATTTTTCAGAACGAAGGTTATTGCGATCAAGGGTGAGTGAAGGTAGATGAGCCAATCTGAAAATTTGCCAAGACAAGATTTATTTCTATTCTGTTGCTCCAGAACATTGTTTAATTTTGAATCGATTTAAACCATTCGATTCAAAGGTAAAATAACTGCACCAGTCGATATTTTATCAATTTTAAACTTCAAATCACTTTTGTGAAACTTATTCTCCTATTTTTGGCCATCCAAAGATAAAATTATGTTTCTGAACAGGCTGCTTTTAACAATTTTTGCCCTTTTGAGCTTCGCGGTGGGAGGAAAGGCTCAGCAGAAAATATGTGTGAGTTTTAAAGATAAGCAGGGGGTTCGTTTCGATCCCTACAACTATTTCGACGCAAAGGCCATCGAAAGAAGAATCAAACACGGAATTCCGTTGTCGGAATATACAGATTTTCCGGTAAAATCGCAATATGTTGAAGCGGTAGCTTCTAACAGTCAACAAGTTAAAGTGGTGAGCAGATGGTTGAATGCTGTGGTTTGTATGGCCGATGAACAGCAAATTGAAATAATCAAGCAACTTCCTTTTGTTGCAGACGTAGAGATTATGGAGAAGCCGGTAAAAATGATTACCGGACTGACCACAGGCGTGAATGACCTTTCAGAATCTGATCGTCTTTTGCTTGAATCGCAAACCCAACGCATGGGGGCTGCTTCCTTTACTGAAGCGGGAATCACCGGAAAAGGGGTTCGCGTCGCGATCTTTGATATTGGTTTCGAATCGTATAAAACCAACCCGGCTTTTGATCATATTCGGTCAGCCAACCGCATCATAAAAACCTGGGATTTTGTGAAAAAAAGTGAAAATGTGGATGGCTTCAATACCCATGGAACTTTCGTTTTATCCTGTATTGCAGGCAAAACAGAAGGAATTCAAATGGGTTTAGCCCAAGATGCAGATTTTCTATTGGCCAGAACGGAAACATGGACCGAATTTTTCAGTGAAGAAGAATTTTGGCTCGCAGCATCGGAGTGGGCTGATAAAAATGGCGCTGATATCATCAACAGTTCATTGGGATATACATTTCACAGATATTTTCCCGAGGATATGAATGGCAAGAAGAGCCTCGTGAGCAAAGCGGCTACAATAGCTGCCAGAAAAGGCATTTTGGTAGTGAACTCAGCTGGTAATGAGGGCGATGGTGATTGGAAAATCATAGGAACTCCTGCAGATGCAGACAGTGTTTTGTCGATAGGAGGCATTTCTCCCTGGACCGGCTATCATACTTCGTTCAGTTCTTTTGGTCCTACCAGAGATAAAA
>JBIIVF010000029.1:0-21430 GCA_044339595.1 Bacteroidia bacterium | reverse complement strand
GGTTATCCTAGAAGATATACCGATAATGGCACCGTTCATTTGGTTCGATAACCGAAAGGAGACCATGGCATAAAAAAAACGGCTATCTTAGATAAGGTAGCCGTTTTTTTATAGAGATCTGAGCCCTATTTCATCTCTTCAATGGTTTTTTTAATTATGGCACAGCTTTTAAGCATGCCTTCCTCATTTATCATCAATGGGGGGGCAAACCGAATGATGTGATCATGGGTTTGTTTTGCCAACAGTCCGTTTTTCATCAAAGCATAACAAACATCCTTTGCAGTTTTACCATTTCCAGAAGGACGAATGACAATTGCATTCATCAAGCCCTTCCCTCGAATAGCTTCTATCAAGGGTGATTGAATGGTGTTCATCTCTTGTCTGAATAGGTCTCCCATTATGTTGGCATTTTCTGCCAATTCTTCATCGATCAATATCTGCAAAGCTTCATGTGCAATTGCACAGGCCATGGGATTTCCTCCGAATGTAGAACCATGCTCGCCCGGTTTAATCGTTAACATGATCGAATCATTGGCAAGCACGGCTGATACCGGCATCATTCCCCCTGAAAGTGCTTTTCCGAGCAGAAGTATATCCGGTTTGATGTCTTCATGTTCACATGCGAGCAATTTACCGGTTCTTCCCAATCCTGTTTGTATTTCGTCGGCAATAAACAATACATTGTAACGATTGCATAAATCACGCACGCCTTTTAAATAGCCCAAATCCGGAATGATGACACCCGCTTCCCCTTGTATAGGTTCAACCATAAAAGCAGCCACATTCGGGTCACTAATGGCCTCCTCAAGAGCCTTGAGATCATTGTAAGGAACACTTTCAAAACCAGGCATGAAAGGACCGAAATCAGTATAGCTCGAAGGATCAGAAGAAGAAGAGATTGCCGATAGGGTTCTTCCCCAAAAATTTCCGTGGGCAAATACAATTTTAGCCTTATTTTTTTCAATGCCTTTTACTCTGTATCCCCATCTGCGGGCGAGTTTTAAGGCTGATTCTCCGGCTTCCACACCACTGTTCATCATCAACACTCGGTCAAAACCAAAGAGTTCGGTAATGTACTGTTCAAATGGCCCTAATAGATTATTGTAGAATGCCCTGGATGTAATGGTAAGTTTAGAGGCTTGATCAATCATGGCTCTGACCAAACGAGGGTGACAATGCCCTTGGTTTACAGCGCTGTATGCCGAAAGAAAATCGTAATATTTTTTACCATCAATATCCCATAGAAAGATTCCTTCTCCTCTTTCTAAAACCACAGGTAAGGGTGCATAATTGAGTGCACCAAATTTACTTTCTAGTTCGATATAAGCTTTTTGGCTAATAATTTCCGTTTCCATTGGGCAAAATTACTGCACCCGTTCATAAAACAACGGGTTCTGACCGAAAGATTGCGAAACAATGTTTGTTTTGGTTGTATTTTCGTCTTTGTGTTATTGAATATCCAGAAATCAGTTCTATCCTTTTTGGTACTCATGTTTTTGTGCACACCTCTTTTGGCCCAAGGGCTGCGACAAGATATGAATCTGACCACCATACAGCGGTATTCATTTGACAAAGTATTGGTTGGAGAACATTTTGAAATTTCTTTCACATCAGGCATGGATTCAGCTGCATTGCGAGTTTTGCAAACAGCCGGCAGCATGACCGGTAAAATCGAAAAATTATTGGGATATCGGTTGAGTGGCAAAATCCGAATTTACCTGCATCCCGACCCCATGACTTTTTTTAAAGTTCATCAACCGCAACGCTGCCGATTGAAATATCAACACAACTCAGGAGGAAATACACTGATACAACAAAATGAATTTGATTTGATTTATAATGGGGGTAATTCTTCTCTGTCTTCTGATATTTCCTATGGAATTTGTAAGGTATTGCTGTATGAAATGCTTTATGGAGGTACCGTGCAAGAAAAGATTAAGTATGCATCTATGCTTCAATTACCCGAATGGTTTATTCCAGGGTTATGTGCCTATGTTGCAGGGAAATGGGATGCCAATGATGATAATCAGATGCGAATGCTCATTCAAAGTCGTCAACCATTACAGCTCGATAATCTTTCCCCTTCCGAGCAAATTGTAGCAGGTAAAAGTATCTGGATATATATGGCATTGGTAAAGGGCGAGTCATCCTTTCAACGTATTTTGTATTTAGTCAGGTTGACCCGGAAACTAGAAAATGCTACCTATTTTGTATTCAATTGGAACATTCAGGAGTTGATCAAAAGCTGGCAACAATTTAATGTTGGAGTATATTCAAGGGATATAGAACGACGCCTTCCTCAAATACCTGAACCTAAAATCGGGAAGCACGATCAAATCGTTCAATTGGTGGCCAATGGGGAATCCTATTATGTGCTTGTTTGGAGACAAAAGAAATATCGATTGCTGCATTATGAGAAGGATGGATCTTATAATGAAATTTTTAAATCCAATTCAATGAATGAAGAGGAGGCTTCCATTTTTAAACCTTTGATTGCATCGGCAGGGGAGGATGAAGTGGTTCTTTTAGAAAAAAGTAATGGTCTACATGAGCTCAACTTTTTTAAAGGTAAGTCGCGATTTAGGAGCATTGAATTGCCTGGCTCCCGATATATTTCAGACTTTCAGATAGATCCGAATAAAGGTGTTGGATATCTCTCCATCTTGAAAAATGGGAATCCTTATTTTGAAACGGTTCAATTGACTACTGTAAGCACAGAAAAGCTCCTTCCATTGCCTTTCTGTATCACAGATATGTCGTTTGATGCCAGCACAAGTTCAATGCTTTTTTCTGCTAAATCGGTTTCAGCAGGCATGTTTGATGTTTATCAGTGGTATTTGTATGATTCTTCCAAGACATGGGTTAATCTCACAGAAACGCCTGAAATGAATGAACGACAACCTCAGAACTACAAGAATAATCAAGTCACATTTCTCAGTGATCTCAATGGCATTTATAATAGTTATGCCCTTTCTCTTACAGACAAAAAACTGGTTGGTTTAACGGATTATAAATATAATATTACACAGGCGGTATTTAATCAGAAAACGGGTCAGGTAGCTGAAATTGTAAAATGGGAAAAGCAATTTCATTGGTTCATTTCTGATATAGATTCGGTATGGTCCAATAAACAAAATATCAGAATTCCGGCCTACACCTATTTCCGCGAAAAACCAACGGAAGGTGAAATCATCTTTATTACTTCAGATACCTTAATCATTGAGACGGATACGCAACCAACTCAAATTTACTTTCAGACAGATTTTCCTGAAAATGCCGACTTCCCGGATAATGATTCGCTAAACTTTGAAAACCCGGATCATGGGTTTGAGCCTTTTGTAATGCCTTCTTACTCGTTTTTGGTGCCCAAACTTCTTGTAACACAATTAGACAATAGTTGGTTGAATACCTATTATGCTTCTGCATATGCCCTGCCGGAAGAAATCTTGTACATTCCATTGGGGTTTAATTTTGCACTGAAGCTCTCAGAGATATCAAATCAGTACCATTTAATTTTAGGTAGCCGAATTGCCCGTAACTTCAATCAGTTCGATTATTCTGTTGAATTTGAGTGGTTTAAGTATCGATTACCCATTAAAGCAGAATTATTCAGACAATCAAAACGACACTTTCGAACCTCTGCAGGTTATCATAAAATCACAACAGACTTTTTAAGTATCGGTGTTATTTTTCCATTTAAAAAGTTTAGCAATCTTGGTGTTTTTTTGTCTAATAGGTTAGATATGCATCAATTTTTATCTACGGAGTCTACTTCTTTGTTGAGAAACGCAAGAATCAGCAATTACACCGGTCCAAATATTTATTGGATTCTTGATCGAACGAAGGATTACAAACCGGGATTATATGCCGGACTAAAGTTTAAAAGTTACGGGCAATATTTTTTGAATACGACGAACGGGAAAAGTCTGACATATGCCGGAACAGATGCGAGACATGGTCTTCGCGTTTTTAAAAATGCATATTGGATGAATCGAGTTCAAGCTGAATTTTCAGTAGGTGCCGAAAAAGTGAACTATATGCTTGGAGGTCAGGAAAACTGGCTTTTCCCGGATTTTAAAAGCACGAATGTTCTCGTCAATACCCCTGGTTTCTATCGCTTGGCATCCTCCATGAGAGGGTTCAATTATAATGTCAGAAATGGAAACGCGTTTGCACTATGGAATACAGAATTTAGATATAGGCCCTTAGGTCATCTGGTTAAATGGAACACACGTTCAGAGCTTTTAAGTCATTTATTATTGACCGTTTTTTCTGATTTGGGAACTTCTTGGTATGGAAAATCACCTTTTGATTTAAGGAGTCCATTAAACACATCTGTGATTCAATCAGGGTCCATGAGTATTACCCATTACAACCGAAAACAGCCCTTGGTAGCAGGCGTTGGTTATGGCGTTCGTACCAGCATTTTTGGATATTATTTGAAATTTGACAAGAGTTGGGGATATGAAAATGCCCAATGGGGAAGATCTGTAAATTACATCACCCTCGGTAGAGATTTTTAAGCAAGACCGGTGGGTTCTGTTTAAAAACTGTTCACTAAAATTTAACGCATTTTGGGCTACAGCAACGACTTAGTCTTAGCTTTGCAGGAAATAACAACATTTTGATTCAATCAGCCCTGATTTCCGTTTTTGCCAAAGACGGTTTAGAACCTTTGGCACGTGCACTGGCAGAAAATGACGTAGAAATATTTTCAACCGGTGGAACCGCAGACTTTCTGAATGACCTGGATATAAAAGTTACCAGAGTTGAAGATATTACCAAGTTTCCTTCCGTTTTTGGAGGACGCGTAAAGACATTACATCCCATGGTATTTGGAGGAATTTTATATCGCAGGGATTTTGAAAAAGATTTAGAAGAAAAAGCCGCTTTTGGGATACCCTCCATCGATTTAGTCATCGTTGATTTATATCCATTTGAAGAAACCGTTGCCAACACAGATGATGAAGCTCAGATTATTGAAAAAATCGATATCGGAGGGGTTTCATTAATTCGCGCGGCTGCTAAGAACTTTAAATTCACCAGTATCATCTCCAACAAAAATCAATACAGCGAATTTTTGGATCATTATCTGGGAAATAACCACAATACAACCTTGGCTTTTAGAAAAAGTCTGGCAGAATCAGCTTTTAGTAACACCGCACACTACGACCGTTCTATTGCGGATTATTTTGGTGGGATAAAAAGCCAGACCTTGCGCTATGGTGAAAATCCGCATCAGTTAGCCTCTTTTAAAGCCAATCAAGAAGCGTTGTTTACCCAATTGCATGGGAAGGAACTGTCATACAACAACTTGCTGGATATGGATGCAGCCATAAGTTTAATGGCTGATTTAAACGTCCTTTCAAAACCCGCTTGTGCGGTCATAAAACACAATAATGCCTGTGGCGTAGCATTAAGAGATTCTTTACATAAAGCATTTCAAGACGCTCTTGCCGGCGACCCTGTATCGGCATTTGGAGGTGTTTTGGTTTGCAATGAAAAGGTGGATATGGCCAGTGCTCAGGATATGAATGAAATTTTCTTTGAAATACTGATTGCGCCTGAATTTGCCCCTGATGCCTTAGCGTTACTCAAATCGAAGAAAAACCGAATCATTATTGCTATTAAACATTGGGAATTACCCGAAAACAATGTTCGCTCCATCTTAAATGGTTCGTTGTATCAAACCCGTGATCTTCAAGTGGACCGGACTCGCCATGGAGAAGTAAAAACAATGCAATCTCCCGATGAATCGGCCTGCAATGATCTTGATTTTGCCAATATCCTTGTTAAACATACCCGAAGCAATGCCATTATTTTGGCTTCCAACCTGCAATTAATTGGCAGTGGAACCGGGCAAACCAGCAGAGTTGATGCACTGAAACAAGCGATTCAAAAGGCGCATAATTTTGGTTTTAAAACGGCCGGAGCAGTGATGGCGAGCGACGCTTTTTTTCCATTCCCCGATTGTGTTGAAATTGCACATGATGCTGGAATAAAAAATGTGGTTCAACCCGGAGGGTCGATTAAGGACCAATTGTCGATTGATTATTGCAATGAAAACGGCATGAGCATGGTCTTTACCGGTCACCGTCATTTCAAGCACTAAAAGAATGCAGAATTATACAATCTTTTATTCGCAAATAATTGCTTTTTCGAGTAACTTCGCAAATTGTTTATAAACAACTATTTTCTTAAAAAGGCACATGGGACTATTTGATTTCCTTACGCAAGAGATAGCGATCGACCTCGGGACGGCGAACACCCTCATTATTTACAAAGATAAAGTCGTTGTAGATGAGCCCTCCATTATTGCCGTTCGTCGTTCAACCAACGAAGTAATTGCCATTGGCAAGGAGGCGCAGAAAATGCATGGTAAAACCCATGAGGACATTAAAACCATCAGACCATTAAAAGACGGTGTGATTGCTGATTTTAAAGCAGCTGAGCACATGATCAGAGGACTGATTAAAATGATCAACAAAGGCAAGAAGGTGTTTAGCCCTCAGCTAAAAATGGTGATTTGTATTCCATCAGGGATCACAGAAGTAGAAAAAAGGGCGGTAAAGGAATCTGCAGAACGAAGTGGGGGTAAAGAAGTTTATATGATTCCAGAACCTATGGCCGCAGCAATCGGTATCGGAATTGATATAGCAGAACCCATTGGCAACATGATTATTGATATCGGAGGAGGTACTACAGAAATTGCAGTAATTGCTCTTTCGGGAATAGTATCTGATAACTCTATCCGCGTTGCCGGAGATGCATTTACTGAGGATATCATTGAGTATATGCGCCGTCAACACAATCTCATGATTGGTGAACGCACGGCTGAAATGATCAAAATTGAAGTTGGAGCAGCCTTGCCTGAACTGGATAATCCACCACCGGAATATGCGGTAAATGGAAGAGATTTGATGACCGGTATTCCTAAGCAGATTTTCGTTTCTTATTCTGAGATTGCTCTTGCTTTAGATAAATCCATTTCAAAAATTGAAGAAGCAGTGCTCAAAGCACTGGAAATGACACCACCCGAGTTGTCAGCAGATATTTATCAAACAGGATTGTATTTGACCGGAGGGGGAGCTATGCTTCGAGGTTTAGATAAACGGATTAGCAGCAAGGCTAAATTGCCGGTCTATGTGGCAGAAGACCCGCTTAGAGCAGTAGTAAGAGGAACCGGAATTGCGTTAAAAAATTTAGAACAATTTAAGTCCATCATGCAGTAATGATTCATGCAGAATTTATTACGCTTTATACGCAAATATTACCACATTTTCCTGTTTGTAATTCTGGAGGCAATAGCCCTTTCTTCTCTTATTCGGTTTAATATTTATCACGAAGCGATATTTCTCTCCACAGCCAGTCAGGCGAGTGGGTATGTACTTTCAAAAAAGGCTGAAACTTTAAGTTATTTTTCTTTAAAAAAGGAAAATGAGCGCTTACATATCCAAAATGCGGCAAGGCTAAATGATAGCTTTAATCTGAATTTTTCTATTCTAGGTAATGACACTTTTGTAATCAGAGATTCTTTTAAGGAACCTTGGTTTAGCTTTATTCCGGCAACGGTCATCAATAACAGCACACACCAAACAAGAAATTATTTAACCATTACCGGGGGGAAAAAGAATGGTATCAGAAAAAACATGGGTGTTATCAGCCAAGATGGTGTGGTAGGCATTGTTGTGGATGTTTCTGAAAATTTCGCCTTGGTCATGTCGTTGCTTCATGATCAATTCAAATTGAAACCTAAAATTGCGGAAAATAATTATTTTGGTGAACTGATTTGGAATTGTGAAGACCCTGTATTTGCGCATATTGATAAAATCAGTCGACATTATCCTATTCGAAAAGGACAAAGGGTCGTTACATCATCCTATTCACATTTGTTTCCGGCCAATGTGCCGGTAGGGGTGGTCTTTGAAGTGAAGAAATATGTTAAAAAACCGTTTTCAGATATCAAGGTAAAACTAGCCACCGATTTCGGGAATGTACAGTCGGTATATGTGGTAAAGCATATTTATAGGTCTGAAATCATTAGTTTAGAAGAACAAACAGCAGAAAGTGAATAACATTTGGGTGAAATCTATTTTGGGCGGCATGTTGCTGCTTACCCTGCAAATATTGGTGCTGAATCGCCTCGATATGTCTGCCTTAATTTATCCTCAGATATATTTTATCATTTTACTCTCACTTCCGGTAAATACCATGCATTGGACCTTGATGCTAACTGGGTTTTTCCTGGGGTATTTAGTAGATTGGTTTTCAGATACCCAGGGTCTGCACGCGGCCACCCTTACTTTCATTGGTTTTCTGCGTTACGGGTATTTGAAAATGGTTCTTGATAAAGATGCTTTTTTGTCCGGTATGCGACCCGTTTACCGAGAAACAGAAATTAGTTGGTACCTCGTTTATATTTCTGTGTTCAGTCTTTCATTTCATTTCATTTTATTCATACTGGCTGATTTTACCTTTGCACACGTCTTTGATACACTTCAAAAAACCTTATATAGCTCATTTTTATCCATTTTGATTATTTTGCTCATGCAGTTTGTATTTAACATCAGGCTGAAAAATGATTAATGGACTTTTTAGAAGAAATGTAATTATTGCGGCTGTAATCGTCGTATCAGTGATATTTCTAACCCGCTTGTTTTACTTACAAGTGGTTGATACAAGCTACACGGAATTTGCAGATCAAAATGCTAAAAAGGTATTAACCAAATACCCTGTTAGAGGCCTGATCTTAGACAGAAATAATAAACTCATGGTGTTTAACGATGTGGTGTATGACCTTATGGTAAACGTACCCACCCGATTGAAGGATTTCGATACGGCTTATTTCTGCGAATTGATGGATATAAACACGGATGAGTTTGTAGAAAAACTCGTTTATGCCAAAAATCACGCTTACATGCGAAAAGGGGTCTTCAAGAAAAATCTGGACGCTGGACAACATGCCAAATTGTTGGAGAGTATGTATGCTTTCGGTGAATTTTTTATTGAAACCCGCACAGACAGGAAATATAAGTTGCCGGTAGGTGCACACGTGTTGGGTTATATCGGAGAGATTTCAAGAAAAGAGCTGGACCGGCAAATTGCTGAATACTATAATATGGGTGATTACATCGGCAAAAGTGGAATGGAGCAGTATTATGAAGACGTTTTGCGGGGAATCAAAGGAGAAGAAATCGTATTAGTCGATCATTTAGGACGTATTAAAGGTTCATTTGCAAACGGAAAATTTGATTCGGAATCCGAATCAGGAAAATTTGTGCTGTCGAGTATTGATCTCGACTTACAGGCCTATGGAGAAAAACTGATGGCCAATAAAATTGGAAGTATTGTGGCCATTGAGCCATCCACCGGTGAAATTTTGGCTTTGGTGTCAAGTCCGGCGTATGATCCAAATCAATTCAACGTTCGTAATCGAGGAAAATCCTATCCAATTCTGTCGCAGGATAAAACGAAGCCCCTTTATAACCGCGCCGTATCTGCCATGTATCCACCGGGTTCGGTGTTTAAGGTGATTCAGGCTTTAATTGCTTTGGAGGAAGGGGTTATTTCTCCGGATACCCGATATCCATGCAACGGAGGATACCGTTTGGGAAGTTTGTTGGTGCGCTGCCATCCGCACTCCCCCAACCCTGACTTGGAAGTTTCCTTATCAACCTCTTGTAATTCATATTATTGCAATGTTTTTAAAGGCATTATGCAACAAGAAAAATTTGATATGCAGCGTGACGCATATTTGAATTGGGTCGATTATTTATATAAATTCGGTTTAGGTAAATCTCTTGGAATAGATGTAAATAATGAAACACCTGGCATTGTGAAGGATGCAACCTACTTTGATAAATTACATGGATCGAATAAATGGACCTATAGCCGCATCATTTCACTTTCTATTGGTCAGGGTGAATTGGGTATTACGCCGGTTCAAATGGCCAATTTAGCGGCCATTATAGCCAACAGAGGATTTTATTATGTCCCACATACTATTAAGAGAATAGAAGGAGGAGCGCCCATTCCATCGATCTATAAGGAAAAGCGCAATACCCGCGTTTCACCTTACAATTACGAAGTGGTGGTAGAAGCTATGTCGAAAGTACTTACCCAGGGTACAGCGGTCGGCTCAAAAATAAAGGACATTGAAATTTGTGGTAAAACCGGAACCGTGCAAAATCCTCACGGCGAAAATCACAGTGTTTTTATTGCATTTGCGCCTAAGGTAAATCCAAAAATTGCCATTGCTACCGTAGTTGAAAATGCAGGCTATGGTGCCACTTGGGCTGCACCGATTGCATCCTTAATGATTGAAAGATATTTGAAAGCGGATACTACGGAAAGGAAATATCTTGAAGAGAGAATTTTGAAAGCAGATCTTATTCCCGATGAATTAAAATGAGAGACGAAAAACTATATAGCGGCTCGACAGATTGGTTGTTGGTTCTGTTATATCTGTTTATTGCCGGTATTGGATTGTTGAGTGTTTTTTCTTCTTCATCAGAAGGGGCAGGTTTTGCCTTTGATTTGTCTACCAAGTACGGAAAGCAATTTATGTGGTTTGTAATTTCAATCACATTCGGCTTTTTACTCTTTCTGTTTGATGCCAGATTCTTTAGTTTCTTCGCCTGGCTATTTTACATCATTTCAATCCTGATGCTAATGGCGGTTTTGTTCGTCGGGAGTGAGATGTTTGGATCAAAATCCTGGATAAGTATAGGTGGTTTTAGTATACAGCCTTCTGAATTTGCAAAATTGGGAACCGCCGTTGCTTTGGCGCGATATCTCGGAGAATACGGCGTAGACGTAAGAAAATGGAGCTTCAGATTAAGAGCGCTCGCCATCATTGGTTTACCCATGGCTTTTGTTTTGTTACAAGGGGATGCAGGTTCTTCTTTGGTTTTTTTGTGTTTTTCGCTGGTGTTGTATCGCGAAGGACTGCCGGGTTATTTGCTGGTGGCAGGAATCGCCTTAATCGTCATTTTTGTTTTAACACTCATATTTGATTCCATTGCGGTGGTTTTGATGGTGACCTTTCTTGCCTTCATAGTTATTGCACTGAATTATAAAAGGAAGCAAATAGTCACTTTGATGCTCGTCATTGTAGGGGTGGTAGCTTCAATGTCATTTTCAGTAGATTACCTGGTTCAAAATGTTTTAAAAGAACATCAGCGCAAAAGGATTTTGGTGACCTTAAAAATGCTAGAAGATCCCAAAGGAATCGAGTACAATGTAATTCAATCAAAGATTGCCATTGGCTCAGGAGGCTTATGGGGGAAAGGTTTTTTACAAGGATCACAAACCAAAGGAGATTTCGTTCCTGAACAAAGTACTGATTTCATTTTTTGTACGATTGGGGAAGAATTCGGATTGGTCGGATCCTGGACCCTGGTGTTATTATATACCTTGCTGATAGTAAGAATTTTCTTTACAGCCGAAAGACAAAAAACACGATTCGGAAGGGTTTATGGATATGGGGTCGGTTCCATTTTGTTTATGCATTTTATGGTGAATATCGGCATGGCCATTGACTTGATGCCCGTAATTGGTATTCCGCTTCCATTTATTAGTTATGGTGGAAGTTCACTTTTTGCATTTACTATTTTGCTGTTTTTGTTGATCAGATTAGATGCCAATCGTGAGAACGAGTTGGATTCTATGGGGCAATAAAAACTAAATCAAGCAATTTGACTCCAGTCGGTTTTGGGTCCTTGCGCGGTCAAATGTCTTCGCAAGCCAGAAAATGCAGGATCAGATAAAGTAGGATCTCTGTTCAGCAGTTGTTCTGCTTCAAATCGGGCTAGTTTCATTAATTCTTCATCATCCACTAAACTGGCAATTTTTAAGTCAACTAATCCACTTTGCTGAGTTCCTTCAATATTACCGGGACCTCTGAGTTTCAAATCGAGTTCTGCCAGTTTAAATCCATCTGTGGTGCTCACCATGGCCTTGAGCCGGGCTCTTCCGTCTGCACTGAGTTTTTGACCGCACATCAAAATACAATAGCTTTGATCAGACCCTCTGCCAACACGTCCACGCAATTGGTGAAGCTGCGAAAGACCAAATCTTTCCGCATTTTCGATGACCATAACCGTTGCGTTGGGAACGTTGATGCCAACCTCTATGACCGTGGTGGAAATCAGAATATCAATTTGGCCCAGCTTGAATCTTTCCATCACAAAATCTTTTTCAGACGGTTTCATTTTTCCGTGGATGATGTCCGGCTGATATTCAGGTCGCGGAAAAAAGGTTTGAAACAACTCATATCCTTCCATCAAACTCAAATAATCGAGTTTTTCGGATTCTTCAATGAGCGGATACACCACATATGCCTGACGACCTTGTTTGATTTGTGTTTTGATGAATTCAAACAAATCCATGCGATTTGCCTCGTTTTTTACCATGGTTTTAATTTGCTTTCTTCCCACAGGCAATTCATCAATGATCGATACATCCAAATCACCATAAACCGTCATAGCCAAGGTGCGCGGAATGGGCGTAGCTGTCATCACCAGAATATGAGGTACTTCTTCGCTTTTCTCCCACATTTTTGCTCTTTGAGCAACCCCAAACCGATGTTGTTCATCAATAATAACCAATCCCTGCCGCTTCATTTTAACGCGATCTTCAATCAATGCATGAGTGCCTATGAGAATATGAATTTGCCCGTTTTCAGTTTCAGCAAGGATGCGTTTTCTTTCCGATTGTTTGGTTGAACCGGTGAGTAAAGCAACTTTAAGACCGATGGCCTCAATGCCTTCCCTCATGTTTTCATAGTGCTGTGTGGCTAAAATTTCGGTTGGAGCCATTAAGCTGCTTTGCGTCTCATTGTCGGCAGCAATCAACATCAGCAACAAGGCCACAATAGATTTTCCGCTGCCTACATCGCCTTGCAACAAGCGGTTCATTTGTTTGCCGGTTTGCAAATCCTTTCTGATTTCTCGAATGACCCTCTTTTGCGCATGGGTCAGCTCAAAGGGAAGCAATTGATGATAATATTGATTGAAATAATCTCCAACTTTGATGAATGGGATTCCTTTATACACTTTTTTGTTCCTGAGCTTGAGCCGAACAATGCGAAGCTGCAGGGCAAACAGCTCATCAAATTTGAGTCGCCTCTCTGCTGCAACCCGTTCAGCATTGGAAGTAGGCATGTGGATTTGGCGAAAAGCACTTTCGCGATTGATCAGGCCAAGCCTTTGCACCATGGTAGGCGGATAGATTTCCTCCATTCTAAAAGATGGTTGATGAATCAAATGAGACACCATCTGCACCAATTGTCTGTTTTGAATATTCTTCGCCTTCAGCTTTTCGGTCAGTGGATACACTGCTTGAAGCCCCCCTTGAACATTCGGCTTGTCGATGGCATCCAGTTCGGGGTGTACAATGTTAAATCTTCCTTTAAATACGCCCGGTTTCCCAAATACGATATAAGCATTTCCGGGAACATAATTCTCTCTGATCCATTTTTGACTTTGAAACCAAACCAGGTCAATTGAGCCTGTTTTGTCATAAAATTCGGCCGTAAGTCTTTTCCCTTTTCCGGTTCCAACCTCTTCAAATGGACCCAAGATTCCTTTAATTTGGATAAAAGGCATATTCTCCTGAAGGTCGCTGATCTTATAAAAAACAGAACGATCGATGTATCTAAATGGGAAATGGTTTAATAAATCGTAGAAGGTGCTAATATTGAGCTCCTTCTTTAGAATTTCTGACTTGGCAGGTCCTACACCTTTGAGGAATTCGATGGGTGTATGAAGAAAATCGGGCCCCATTCTATTTGTAAATTTTGCTTAGAAGTGCGCCGGCCTCCATCATCCAGGCTATACCCATGTGAACAATTATCCCACCGGCAATGCTTCGGCTATAGTAGGCGATGATACCCAATAAAGTGCCTCCAAAAAACGAACTGATGGTTTCTCCCATGGGTTTCCCGAAGTGAATAAAAACATAAAACGATGCCATCGGTAATATCACCCCCGGACCGGCAATACGAGCCAAAGCCAGAATCAAAAATCCCCTGAAAAAGAATTCAATAAATACAAAGTCTATCCCATAAACAAACTCGTACAATGCAAAATATTTATGGTCGGCTTTATTCAGTAAACTTAGACCGGGCAATTCTCCGCCTCTTGGATAAGTACTCAGGAAATCAGCCTGGAAAGAAGCCCAAGCGATCAGTGGTATCATCACGGCCAACATTACAAGGTAAGGTCGTGTATCATAGTTTTTTAGCGTAAATCCATAGAGAGGTTGTTCTTTTCGATCTCTGAAATACCACAAGAAGAATATCGGTATCAAAACTATCGACATTCGGAAGAATGAAACCCCGATTTTATACCAATATAGTGCTAATGGCAGATCCTGGAATTTTGTATACACACCCTGAGCATATAAATGCGAAGTACTTCGAAGGGTAAAAATAAGAATAGCAAAAATGGAAATTAACCAGAAGTCTCTGTTTTTAAGCAGGTTATAATCTTTTGTAAAGAGAGATTGGATAAGGAATGATCCCAAGTAGGGTACTGCAAACAAGAGAAAAAAATAAAGATTGAGTGAGGGTTTCCATGACAGACGCATTTTTGTTTCTAACAACCATGGATGAAAGTAGTTGAACCATACTCCAATTCCGGTGAAGACAAAAATACCCAGAAAAACTTTTCCGTTAAAGTCTTCAGAATAATATCGCCTCAGATATCCGATAATTTTTTTCACAATTGCGAACTTAGCATTTGCATGTTGATAAACGGTTGGAGTGATGCAGAAAATTGGCCTGTTAGTCGAAATTAAATCCACACCTTTTCCATATCGCACTTATTAATGATTGCCCTGGAGTAAATTTGAAAACACCTCAATTTACCGCCATGCCCGAATTTTGTCACCTTCATTGCCATACTCAATTTTCCCTTCTCGATGGTGCTTCGGCTATCCCGGCAATGATGGCCAAAGCCAAAGCAAACCAAATGAAGGCAGTGGCCATTACAGATCATGGCAACATGTTTGGTGCATTTCAATTCGTGAATGAAGCCGAAAAGCAAGGCATTAAACCTATCATCGGATGTGAATTCTATGTGGTAGAAGATCGTTTTAAACGGTCATTTGTAGGAGGAGATAAGGATAAGCGTTACCATCAATTGTTATTGGCTAAAAACCAAAAGGGCTACGAGAATATCTCAAAACTATGTTCATTGGGTTTTATGGAGGGCCTGTATGGCAAATATCCGCGTGTTGACAGAGAATTGATTAAACAATATAGCGAAGGATTAATAGCTACAACCTGTTGCATAGGAGCGGAAGTTCCACAGGCCATTATTCATAAAGGGGAAGATGAGGCTGAAAAGATTTTTAAATCATGGCTCGATATTTTTGGTGATGATTATTTCATTGAACTTCAAAGACATCATCTAACAAACATAGATAAAACAGGAGTCAGTCAAGAAGATGTGAATCAGGTGCTTATAAAATGGTCGAAGAAATATAATGTCCCGGTGATCGCCACCAATGATGCACATTATGTGAATGAAGAAGACCACAATGCACATGATATTTTATTGTGTGTCAACACGGGTGAATTTCAGAAAACTCCCATTGGGGATGGAAAAGGTCATCGGTTTGGTTTCCCAAACAATGAATTCTATTTTAAAACACCGGCAGAAATGTTGCATCTATTTTCGGATATTCCGGAAGCCATAGACAACACCATGTTGATCGCAGATCGGGTAGTGTCGCCAAAATTAAAGAGGGATGTTTTGCTTCCTAATTTTATACTACCTGAATCATTTCGTGATCAGGATGATTACCTGCTACACTTAACTTATCAAGGAGCCCTAAAAAGATATGGCGAGATTTCTGAAAGCATTCGTGAGCGGATAGATTTTGAACTCGCTACCATTAAAAAAGCGGGCTATCCCGGATATTTTCTCATTGTACAGGATTTTACCACTGCTGCCAGAAGTATGGGGGTTGGTGTTGGACCGGGAAGGGGCAGCGCTGCCGGTTCAGTGGTGGCCTATTGTCTTGGGATTACCAATGTCGATCCAATTAAGTATGATCTGCTTTTTGAGCGATTTTTAAATCCTGACCGGGTTTCTATGCCCGATATTGATATCGATTTTGATGATGTGGGGCGTTCAAAAGTGATTGATTACGTGATCGAAAAATATGGTAAAAGGCAAGTAGCTCAAATTATTACATATGGTTCAATGGCTGCAAAAACTTCGGTTCGCGATGCAGGCAGGGTAATGGGATATTCCATTTCTGAAGTAGAAAATGTAACGAAGTTGATACCCGACATGAGTCTGAATGATGTCTTAGACAAACCGGTAAATGAACTGAAACAAAGCTTGCGCAGTGATCAATTCGAAGGAGCCATGGCGATCCGGAAAATTTCGGAGGAAGGCTCCGGGATGTCTGAAGTCTTAAAACAAGCCAAAAAGCTGGAAGGCTCTGTCAGAAATACCGGCGTTCATGCCTGCGGTGTCATTATTACGCCAACTGATATTACCGACTTAATACCGGTTTCTGTTGCCAAAGACAGTGATTTACTGGTTACTCAATATGATAATGATGTGGTTGAAAAGGCGGGTCTCCTGAAAATGGACTTCCTCGGACTGCGCACTTTGAGCATTATTCAAGATTCGGTGATCATGATCAAAGAAAATCATGGAATTGATATCAATGTAGATGAAATAGACCTAACGGATGACAAGACCTTTAAGCTATTTCAAGCAGGGAAAACCATCGGAATTTTTCAGTTTGAAAGTGATGGAATGCAGAAATACTTGAAGGATTTGAAACCAAATCGTTTTGAAGATCTCATTGCTATGAATGCCCTGTATCGTCCTGGACCGTTGGCTTATATCCCAAAATTCGTGAATCGAAAACATGGCAGAGAACTGATCACTTATGATGATCCGGCCATGGAGGAAATCCTTAAAGAAACCTATGGAATTACCGTTTACCAGGAGCAGGTAATGCGACTTTCACAAATACTCGGCGGATTCACCAAAGGGCAGGCAGATATGCTGAGAAAGGCCATGGGTAAAAAAGATCGATCCATGCTCGATTCCTTGAAAGAAGGTTTCATGAAAAATTCGGAGGAAACTGGACATGATCCTAAGGTAATGGCCAAAGTCTGGAGTGACTGGGAGGCTTTTGCTCAATATGCCTTCAATAAATCTCACAGCACTTGTTATTCTGTGTTGGCGTACCAAACGGGTTACCTAAAAGCCAATTATCCGGCTGAATTTATGGCTGCACAGCTGACCCACAACATGGCCGATATCAAGAAAGTCGGCTTTTACATTGAGGAATGTAAGTCATTGGGAATAAAAGTGTTAGGACCAAGTTTAAACGAAAGCAAACTTGAGTTTATTGTGAATAAGGAAGGCGCAATCAGATTTGGATTGGCCGCCATTAAAGGAGTAGGAGAGCAGGCCGCCATTGAAATCATTCGGGAAAGGCAGGCCAGAGGAACTTTTAGTTCTATTTTTGATTTTACTTGTCGGGTCAATCTAAAAACAGTGAACAAAAAAACCTTTGAATCATTGGCCTTATCAGGTGGATTTGATGAATTTACCAATGCCCATCGTGCCCAATATGTTGAAAAAGTAAATGAGGATGCTTTCAATGGAATTGAATTGGCCATCAAGTTTGGTATTCAAAATCCCAGTGGCGATCAAATGCAAGGATCGCTTTTTGGGGGTGGAAATAAAGCAAGACTCCAAGATCCGGAATTGCCAAAGATTTTGCCTTGGAGTAAATTCGAAATGTTGAACCGGGAAAGAGAAGTGCTCGGTATTTTTCTCAGCGGTCATCCATTAGATGATTACAAAATCCATATCGATCGTTTCTGCTCTCATTCATTGAGTGGTTTACAGGAAAAGAAAAGTGAGTTAATTGGTCGAGAAGTAAAATTTGCAGGACTATTGACGAAGTCACAAATTAGAAAAACAAAAGACGACACACCTTTTGGCATCTATACCATAGAAGATTATGATTCTTCGCTGGAAATTGCCCTATTCAAGGATGATTTTGCAAAATTTAATGGTTATTTCGTTCAAGGAAACATGCTGTATATTCAAGGGAAATTTGAACAGGATTATCGCAATCCCGACGATGGTAAATTGAGAATTCACAGCGTGAGTTTCTTGCAGGATATGCAAGAGAAGTTGGTTAAGTCAGTAACCATTTCGCTTTCAATTGATGAAATTACGCCTCAGTTCATGAAAGATTTAGAAGATAAATTTTTGATCGGAAAGGAGGGTGTGCCTATCAATTTCGAGTTTATTGACCAGCATGAAAAATTAGCCGTTCGATGTCGATCAAAATCCCTTAAAACGGATCTGGATGCAAAATTTTTGAAGACCATTGGAGAATTAGCTTTGAAGTTCTCTATCAACTGATCTTTGAGAATTCGTATTTCAGAAGGATTATAAATTTCATATTAGAGTGTTTATTTTCGAATAATTGAGATCACTTTGTCATTTTTTTATGATTTTTCATTATTTTCGAGGCAATCGGAAAAAGTATGAGCATTAAATTTAAAAAGATTCTGGTAGGGTTCGATAATTCACCCTCATCTAAGATTGCCATTGAAAAATCTGTTGATACAGCATCGTTGTTCGACAGTGAGATTACAGCGGTTTATGTTACAGACAATGAAAAAGACCCGGAAATTGAAGAAAACAAAAAATATATAATTGAATTATCTGAAAGGAGAAAAAGGCCTATTGAATTTATCGTTAAAACAGGTCGTGCATACAAGGAAATTAATACGTTGGAAAGAGAAATAGGGGCAGATTTAATTTTTTTAGGCACTCATGGTAAACAAGGATGGCAGCCCTTCTGGATTGGAAGTACTGCTTTTAGAATTGTAAGTGCATCCAATTGTCCGGTTATAACGATATCTGAAACAACCAAAAAAGTCGACTTGCAGGATATTTTGCTGCCATTAGCCGATAGCATCGAATCTAGACAAAAGGTGCCTTATGCCGCTGTTTTGGCAAAAGCTTTCAATGCCACTGTCCACATTTTGAAGGTGAGCAGCGATAAAGATAAAGCCACCCAGAATCGACTGAATATTTATGCCCGTCAAACCGAAAAATATCTAGACGAACGGAATATTCGTTGGACTTTACACGAAAGTCTCGGAATGAAAGTGCCGGAAGCTTGTATCAATTATTCAAAGGAAGTTAGGGCCGGGTTGATTCTAATCATGACTGAAACAGAATCATCAGGTGTGTTTATGGGCTCTTATGCTCAGCAACTGATCAATGAAAGTCATGTTCCGGTAATGTCTATACACTCCAGAGATTTATTCGTAGCCGGAGACGTCGGTTATTAAGGATTATAAATTGACTTAGATCAAAAATTTTAGAGTACTTCTTATCAGTTAAAAGATTGATTTGGGGAGTGGTTATACGACTATAGACCCTTATTTCGAATAATCTGTGACGCCATCGGTTGCGCCTTGGGCATGATAGTCATCTCGTTAATATTGACATGTTCAGGGCGGTCTAAACAGAACCCAATGGCTTCAGCTATATCTTTGGCCACCAAATTTTCGAAACCCTGATAAACGGCTTCTGCTTTTTGTTGATCCCCTTTAAACCGAACCAAGCTAAATTCTGTTTCAACAGCCCCTGGATGTATGACGGTCACCTTGATATTGTGTTCGGCCATTTCCAATCGCATTGACTTACTAAGCGCATCGACCATATGTTTAGTTCCACAATAAACATTTCCTTTATCATAAACTTCTTTACCTGCAATGGATCCGATATTAACAATATGTCCTCCCTTATTTTCGATCATTCGAGGCGAAATAACACGAGTTACATAAAGCAACCCTTTAATATTGGTATCAATCATTTGTTCCCAGTCTTCGGTATCTCCTTCATAGATGCGTGAAAGACCTGCCGCTAAACCGGCATTGTTAATCAAAACATCCACGTTTTTCACATTAGACAAGGCATGGTCTACTTCAGACTTAATCCGAACATCAAAGCATAACATAGTAATTTGAATGGTAGGAAACTGTTTTAAAAGACTGTCTTTGGTTTGGAGCAAATGATCTTCCCTTCTTCCGGTTAAAATAAGGTGGTACTTCTGTTCCGCAAGTAGTTCAGCTATAGCCTTTCCAATTCCGGATGTTGCACCGGTTATCAAAGCAGTTTTGGTCATGGTAAAATGTGTAGATAGTTAAAACGAGAATTCATTGTCATTACAAAAATAAAAATTAAATTTTGCGGACTTTAAGGAAACATGGAAATTAAAACACATCAAGAAGAAAACTACCTTCATGTATGGTCTGAAGGGCGATTTGATTCACAAGAATGGCAAACATTCATAGAAATGATTGAGGATGAATCAAACCCACAAGTTTGGATTATCATGGAAGTTTCGGATGAAGATATACCATTATCTGCTGCAATGGCTATGGAAATCGTTTCGCTGAATGAGTATTGCACAGACAATGATGGGATGTTTTTGATGGTAGCCAGTGACCGGCCCTTGGAAGAGCAAATGGAACAGCTATCGGTAACTTCCATACCTTCACTTCAAGAAGCGATAGATTATATTTTTATTGAACAATTAGAAAGAGATCTCGGATTAGAATGAAGGTTGATTATAGCTTAACAGTATTAGGTTCGAGCTCAGCAACTCCAACCGAAAATCGACATCATTCTGCATTTATCCTGAAATTCGCGGGGCATAAATTTATGATTGATTGCGGAGAAGGAACCCAAAATCGCTGTCTTCAATACGACATCAACTTTCAACGCATTGAAACGATCTTTATCAGCCATTTGCATGGAGATCACTATTTGGGTTTACCGGGTTTAATTAATAGCATGAATCTCTATTCCAGAAAAAAGGAATTAACTATCTATGGTTTAAAAGGAATACGCGAACTGCTCGAAACGAATTTTAGAATCAGTCAGGTGCAACTGAGATTTGATCTTCATATCATAGAATTAGAAGCAGAAAGAA
This sequence comes from Bacteroidia bacterium, assembly GCA_044339595.1. Taxonomy (GTDB): domain Bacteria; phylum Bacteroidota; class Bacteroidia; order NS11-12g; family UBA9320; genus CAZTGZ01. The sequence goes on along the minus strand of JBIIVF010000029.1, from coordinate 427 downwards.
AGCTCATTTATGAATCCGAATCAACTCTGGTTTATTCATTTCCGCTCGAACACCGCATTCCATGCATTGGTTTTAGGTTTGAAGAAAAGACATCTCAAAGGAAACTCAATACAGATGCGTGCGATCATTACTTGGTATCGGTCGATTGGTATAGCCGATTAAAAGAGGGTGAAGATTATTGCGATGCAAGTGGAACCCTTTTTCCTAACCGACTGTTCACTTTTGAGCCCACCGACCCACATCGATATGTCCATATTTCTGATACACGGCCAAATGCACAACTAAAGGCAGATATTTCAGAGGCGGATTTGATGTATCACGAAGCAACTTTTCTAGATAATCTTAGTGATAGAGCGCATGAAACCTTTCATAGTACGGCTTTGCAAGCAGCTAAAGTGGCAAAAGGAGCAGAGGTGCATCAGTTGAT
>JBIIVF010000028.1:0-21620 GCA_044339595.1 Bacteroidia bacterium | reverse complement strand
ATCGCTGCCGTGCAAAGAAGTGAATTGAATATTTGGTTTAACCGAAACCGATTTAGAGACTTTCATGATAAAACTGGCACCGAATGTCGACCGAATTGCCTCTTTGTCGAAATCTTTTAAACCATTCGTACCTGAACCATCTGCCCCACCTAAGTCTCCCAGCATATTGCTGCCGCCAAAATTGACTTCAATCCCCTTAGCCTTGTTACTTGAACTCCTATATTTTTGGGCCCATACCTCAAACGCAGTGGCATGCAGGATGCAAACAATCATGAAAATGCGTGCACTTAAAAATAAATTCCATTTCACTTCGGTTGAAAATTTAGTCAAACTCATAATATTTAAATCTAATACTCTATGTTCTCCAATAATTTTCAATAATAAGCGTTTATGAACAACAATTCAAACTTTTTTTCAAATTTCTTCATGAATCGCCTTGAGATAAAAATTTATCTAATCATAGCGCTGATTGCATTTTATGATCAATTTGCTTAAGTGCAGAATCCGTGGATCCTACTCACAACATTACAAGGATTTTGGTAATTAATATGCATGATTCTATCCTTTGGGGTTGGGTTCATTATTGGGCAATCCTTTCCCCACGTTTGGCCGATTCAGGTATCGAAGCGGTCCATGTGCCAGTCATTATCAAAAATCAGCATCCGGTTGCAGGCTGTGTGCCTTTAATTCAATATGATTTGGGAGTTAAATATCAAAAAGGCCAACTCAAAACATCTTTAAGCGATAAAAACGAATTACTGCGCATCCAAGCTGTTTTCATAGCCAATTTCATGGTCAAACATCAAAATATTCATCTCCATGTTTCGGATTCTGCCTTTATCGGTAGCGGACAAGATCCGCAAGCTCTTGAAGAAAACATCACCCACAAATCTCTGAATATAACTGCTGCTTAATTTATATTTTAAGTGAACTTTGATTTCTCAGCCCATGGATCCAACAAATGGGGAGTATTACATTAACGCATACCCATTGTGCTAAACTAGATTTAGTCCAAATAATCAAAGCACCGATCCATAAAAAGGAAAGAAAAATCTCATGGGTTGTTCTCAACTATCCTAGCGATTTGAAATACAAAATTGTGCAATCAAATCCCTCTAAATTCGTTATAAAAAATTATAAATGAATCAATTACATGAAATATATCTTTTGTCCCACGAACCCGTTTTCAATCACAAAAACCATTCTAAAAAGCTTTTTTTATTCCGCTCATCGCCAATTAATGAACTGATAATTTTCATGTTTTATTCTGTCATCTCAAAACCCGTTTAATATTCATCTGTTGTATTTTTGCCACGCCTAAAAAAATAAGACATGTCTTTAAATATCAATTACCGCGAACAATTTGTCAATCGTCACAATAGCATAACACCCGAAGAAGAACTGGAGATGCTCAAAATCATCGGAGTGAGTTCTGTTGATGAACTCATTTCCAAAACCATTCCGGCAAGTATCCGGCTTAAAGGAGAACTAAAGATAGCCGATGCCCTCACCGAACAGGAATTCCTGAAACATATGCGCAGCCTGGCTTCAAAAAATAAGGTATATCGCACCTTCATCGGTCAAGGTTATTACAACAATTTTACACCCAATGTGGTGTTGAGAAATATCCTCGAAAATCCGGGATGGTATACCCAATACACGCCTTATCAGGCAGAAATTGCTCAGGGTCGCCTAGAAGCGCTGTTAAATTTTCAAACCATGGTCATGGATTTAACCGGTATGGAAGTAGCCAATGCTTCTTTGTTGGATGAAGCAACCGCTGCCGGGGAGTCTATACATATGTTTCACAACATGAAGGGAAAAGATCAAGGCGACAAATTCTTTGTATCGAGCAGTGTTTACCCTCAAACGCTGGATGTTTTGATTACCCGGGCTGAACCTATCGGGGTTGAACTCGTGATTGGAGAGCCGGATACCATCGAACTCGATCATACATATTTCGGAGCTTTGTTGCAATATCCTAACAATGAAGGTAACATTCAGAACTATACCTCCTTTGTAGAAAAAGCACACCAAAACAAAATACTGGTCGCTTTTGCAGCAGACCTTTTAACGCTCACTATGCTCACTCCTCCTGGAGAATTGGGCGCGGATGTAGTATTAGGCAATACCCAAAGACTCGGCGTACCCATGGGCTATGGCGGTCCACATGCTGCATTTTTTGCTACCAAAGATGAATTTAAAAGAAATATCCCGGGTAGGCTTATCGGTGTTTCGATTGATGCCAATGGGAATCATGCCTTAAGGATGGCTCTTCAAACCCGCGAACAGCATATTCGCCGAGATAAAGCCACTTCCAACATCTGCACAGCCCAAGTCCTGCTCGCCATTATGAGTAGTATGTATGCTGTATATCATGGTCCGAAAGGTCTTCGTGGCATCGCAGAAAGAACCCACGGACTGACGAGATTACTGGATTTAGCCTTAAGTTCATTGGGATATGAGCAAAATAATGCCCAATATTTTGACACTTTGAACATTGCTGCAGATTATAGTGTAATCAAGGCAATTAAGGAAGAAGCGCTCAAAAATGAAGTTAACTTCAGATACCTAAACAACTCTATCGGTATTTCTTTGGATGAAACGTCTACCCTGGCGGATGTTCAGACGATTGCCGATATCTTTGCCAAAGCCAATAATAAATCCACCATTTCAGTGGCAGAGCTTTCAGGTATTCTGAAATTGAATTGGGAAGAAACCCTGATCAGAAAATCAAGCTATTTAACGCATCCAGTATTTAACTCTTACCACACCGAACATGAAATGTTGCGTTATATCAAACGCCTTGAAGGCAAAGACCTGTCGATGGTTCACAGCATGATTTCATTGGGTAGTTGTACCATGAAACTGAATGCTACTGCCGAGATGATTCCGGTTACCTGGCCTGAAATGAACCAAATTCATCCCTTTGCACCGACAGATCAAGCCATGGGATACGCACAGATGATACATGAATTAAGCCACGACCTCATTGAAATTACGGGTTTTGCGGGAATGAGCTTACAGCCTAATTCTGGAGCTCAAGGAGAATATGCCGGTTTGATGGTAGTGAGAGAGTATTTCAAGCATAGAGGAGAAAGTAACCGCAACATCGCGTTGATTCCTTCTTCCGCTCACGGCACCAATCCTGCTAGTGCTGTTATGGCCGGGATGAAAGTAGTAGTGGTGGCATGTGATGAGGAAGGTTACATTAAGTTCGACGACCTAAAAGCAAAAGCAGAACAGCATAAGGACAATTTGGCTATTTTGATGGTAACTTATCCTTCTACCCACGGGGTTTATGAGGAGGACATCATTGAAATCACGGATTTAATTCATGCTTGTGGCGGTCAAGTTTACATGGATGGGGCCAACATGAATGCGCAAGTTGGATTGACCAGTCCGGGAAATATCGGAGCGGATGTTTGCCATTTGAACTTACACAAAACCTTTTGCATCCCGCACGGTGGCGGTGGTCCTGGAATGGGGCCCATCGGAGTTGCCAAACATCTCATACCCTATTTACCCGGTCATAAAGAAGTGAAAACCGGTGGCAGTAAGGCCATGACCGCTGTGAGTGCTGCTCCATTTGGAAGTGCCAGTATTTTGGTTATTTCTTATGCGTATATCAAAATGATGGGGGCGGTTGGATTAAGACGCGCCACCGAAACCGCCATTCTAAATGCCAATTACATGCGTGCACGTTTCAAAGGTGCCTATGACACTTTATATAGCGGAAAAAACGGCACGGTAGCGCATGAAATGATTTTGGATACCCGCCCCTTGAAAATAACCAGCGGTGTGCAGGTTGAAGACATCGCCAAAAGACTGATGGATTACGGTTTCCATGCTCCCACTGTATCTTTTCCGGTGGCCGGCACTTTGATGATTGAGCCTACCGAAAGCGAAAGTAAAGCCGAACTCGATCGTTTCTGTGATGCCATGATCAGCATTCGAATAGAAATTGCCGAAATCGAAAAAGGAATTTGGGATCAAGAAGACAATCCATTGAAAAATGCACCACATACTGCTGAAAGTGTAATGGCGGATGATTGGAAACATGCTTATTCTCGTTCGATCGCTGCCTATCCTTTGCCATACGTTCGCGAACGCAAATTTTGGCCTTCTGTAGCCAGGGTTGATAATACTTATGGCGATAGAAACTTGGTTTGCTCTTGTTTGCCGATGGAAGCATACGCAGAATCGAACTAAAACGAAATCATTAATTGATACATATGAAAAGCCCGGGAACGGGCTTTTTTTGTATGGGAACATGACCATTAAATGAATAATTTTGCTTTTATATTGCTTCATATTCCTTTTATCTATGAACAACCCAATCACCATTCAAGCCATTGCAGATGCCCCTATTGAAGTAGGTTGGCACTGCTGGATTTCTACCGAACACATTGTACATTGGAATGCCGCATCTGACGATTGGCATACGCCGAGGGCCACCTCCGATTTCAAAATTGGAGGCACTTTTTCTTACCGCATGGAAGCCAAAGATGGTAGCTTCGGATTCGACCTCAATGGTCGTTTCAATCACATTGAAGAACATCGATTCATTGCTTACTCATTGGAAGACGACCGCAAAGTGGAGATTGAATTTGAAGCCAAAGGAGATCAAACTTTGATTACCCAAAGATTTGAAGCAGAAGGCACTAATCCAAAAGATTTACAGCAAGGCGGTTGGCAAGCTATCTTGAATAATTTTGCTAAATACGCTGCTGCTCAACAGGGCTCCATTTCAAAATAAATTTTGATTTCATGGACGATAACGTAGCAGCATATTATGCCACCCATCCCGATCCGGTGCAACGGCTTTTGCATCAAATGCGCGATGCCATCATGAAAAATGCACCAGAAGCCATTGAAACCATGAATTATGGCATTCCGACTTTTAAATTGAAGGGCAATCTCGTGCATTATGCTGCCTTTAAAAATCATATCGGGTTTTACCCGGGGGCACAGGCGATCGTTGATTTCGAATCGAAACTAACAGCCTTTAAATGTTCAAAAGGAGCTATTCAGTTTCCGCTAACTTCCCCCCTTCCTTTAGAATTGGTTGCTGAAATAGTCCGTTACCGGATTCAGCAACAAACTTCAATGACAAAATAAAAATGCCTAATCAACCAATTGAAATTTCGCAGGCAGAATTGTCGCATCCACTGAAAAGTGAAATCCGCTTACTAAAAGACATCATTCTGTCGGTTCATCCTGCGATTAGAGAACAGGTTAAATGGAATACACCTGCATTCTATTTCGATGGTAAAATGGTGGCTCACGACCCCAAATCCTATCTGCGAGATATCGTGGTTTTCCACTTACGAAAACCGACTGAAATTATGCTGATTTATCCGAATGGGGATAAATTGAAGGACGAAAGCGGTTTGTTTGTAGGCAGTTATGTTGATGTCCGGAGGATGTTGATCTTTAAATCGGTTGCGGAAATTGAGCACTCAAAAGCTGCGCTCATAGGGATCCTTATAAGTTGGGTAGATGCGTTTTCAAAAGAATGATTTTTGGGATACTTGTTTGAGATCATGGTTCCCTGATTAAATTCCTTCCCTATCAATCATCTAAAATTGAGATGAACTAAAATACGACTAACCCCTCCACGCAGATTGAAATCAGTCTAAAAGCTGACCAAAATCATTTCTTAAAAAATGGCAGTCCATTAGGTTTGAAAAAAATCTGTTATGCCAATTTATCGTCAACAAGGTCTCATCCCGCACAAGCGTCACATCGTTTTCAGAAAGTCAGACGGAAGTCTATATCATGAAGAACTTTTCGGAACGGAAGGATTTTCAGGGGTCTCTTCACTGGTTTACCATCTGTATCCTCCTACCATGGTGAAAGAACACGGCAAACCTTATAGCATTCGCCCTGAAATTGCCATAGAAGACAACCTTCAAGCCAGAAGTTATAAAGGGATGAACATCCATGCTGAAGACTATTATATCGGCAGTCGAAAAGTACTTTTTGTGAATGACGACATGCACATCGGTTTGGCAGCACCCAGAAAAAGCATGATCGATTCATTCTTTAAAAATGCAGATGCCGACGAAATGCTGTTCATCCATCGAGGTGAAGGCGTTTTAAAAACCATGTATGGCCGCATCGAATTTGAATACGGCGATTACCTGATCATTCCGCGCGGGACTGTATATCAATTGGAATTTAAGTCGGAAGACAACTTGATTTTGTTCGTAGAATCTTTCGGTCCGATTGAAACGCCCACCCGATATCGCAATCAATACGGACAGTTCATGGAAAATTCACCGTTTTGCGAACGTGACCTTAAGCTGCCTCATACCCTCGAAACCCATGATGAAAAAGGGGAATTCCACATCAACATCAAGAAAAGAGGATTGATATATCCTTATGTTTATGAAACCCATCCTTTCGATGTAGTGGGCTATGACGGGTGCAGTTATCCTTATGGTATGAGCATTTTTAATTTTGAGCCCATCACCGGTCGAATTCACATGCCGCCGCCCATCCATCAACACTTTCAAGGCAGAAACTTTGTGATTTGCAGTTTTGTACCTCGATTATACGATTATCATCCTGATGCCATTCCGGCGCCTTATCACCATAGCAACATCGACAGCGATGAGTTGTTGTATTATGTGGATGGTGATTTTATGAGTCGAAATAACATCGAAAAAGGACAAATCACCTTGCATCCGGGGGGCATCCCACACGGACCACACCCGGGAGCCATTGAAAGAAGCATTGGCAAAAAAGAAACCCACGAATTGGCTGTGATGATTGATCCTTTCAATCCGGTAAAAATCACTACCGAAGCGCTAAAACTCGAAGTAGTAGATTATTATCAGAGTTGGATCACCAAACCCACACCCAAAGAATCCATCATTTTTTAATTAATCCTTTCCAAATATGAACACAGCAGATTTAACCGCCGTAAAGAATTTTCAATATTCAGAAACAGAAAAGCTTTTCGATAAAGCCCAGGATTTTTTACCGATCAATGGCACCGATTACGTAGAACTTTATGTAGGCAATGCCAAACAAGCCGCCCATTTCTATAAAACCGCCTTTGGTTTTCAGGATCTTGCCTATGCCGGTCTTGAAACCGGAGTGAGAACCCATACCAGCTATGTGCTTCAACAAGGTAAAATTCGTCTCGTACTTTCTACCCCTTTCGATGAAAACAGCGATATGGCCAAACACTTAGCTAAACATGGTGATGGTGTTCGCGTGATTGCTTTGTGGGTAGACAATGCCTTTGATGCTTACGAACAAACCGTAAAACGCGGGGCTGTTTCTTTCTTGAAGCCGGAAGAAATCAACGATGAATTCGGCAAGATTAGACGAGCCGGAATTCACACGTACGGTGATACCGTTCATATTTTCATTGAGCGCAAGGATTATAAAGGCGTTTTTCTTCCCGGATTTGAAAAACTCGATACGGAATATCATCCCACACCAACCGGATTGAAATACATCGACCATATGGTGGGTAATGTAGAAATGGGCGCCATGAATAAATGGGCGGATTTTTACGGCAATACCATGGGATTTGCCAATCTCGTGACTTTTGATGACAAAGACATTTCGACCGAATACACGGCCTTGATGAGCAAAGTGATGTCGAATGGAAATGGATATATCAAATTCCCCATCAATGAACCCGCCATGGGTAAAAAGAAATCTCAGGTAGAAGAATACCTTGATTTTTACAAAGGCCCTGGTTGTCAGCATATAGCCGTAGCCACCGACGACATTGTATTTACCATTTCTGAAATGCGCAAAAGAGGCGTAGAATTCTTATATGTACCGGGCACTTATTATGATACCGTTACGGGAAGGGTTGGCATCATTGAAGAAGACCTGAATGAACTGAAGAAATGGGGGATTATGGTCGATCGGGATGAAGAGGGATACTTATTGCAAATCTTCACCAAACCGATTGAAGACCGCCCGACTTTGTTTTTTGAAATCATTCAGCGCAAGGGTGCCAAATCATTTGGCAAAGGAAACTTTCAGGCCTTGTTTGAGAGTATAGAGGCAGAGCAAGCGAGGAGGGGAACGTTGTAGATCTTAGGAAGTAATTTCATAAGAAGCTTGGGGTTTTCTTATCTTCGTCCCATGCAAAAACAACCTAAAATCTGGTTCATCACCGGTGTTTCCGGCGGATTGGGTCTTGCCTTGATGCAGGAAGTTCTGAAAACCGGTGACATCGTTATCGGTACTGTTCGAAAAGAACATCAATTACAATCTGTGCGCGAATTGCATCCTGCCAATGCCAAAGCTATTTTACTGGATGTAACCGACTTCAAAGGAGCAAAAGACGCTGTGGCTTCTGTGATCCGCGATTTTGGTAGAATCGATGTATTGGTGAACAATGCGGGTTTCGGGGTATTTGGTGCCATAGAAGAACTCACCCTCGAAGAGTGCAGGGTGCAAATGGAAACCAATGTTTTTGGCGTCATTCACTTGACCCAATGCGTGCTCCCATTTATGAGGAAACAAAAATCAGGCGCCATCGTGCAACTATCCTCCATTGCCGGCATCCGCGCCGCTGCCGGATTGGGAATTTATAATGCATCTAAATTTGCTTTAGAAGGACTCAGTGAAGCCTTGTATCACGAATTGTTGCCTTTGAATATTAAAGTATTGCTGGTAGAACCCGGGCCATTTCGTACAGAATTTGCCGGTACTTCCGCCATGGAAGCCCGGACGGTGATTGAAGATTATGACAGCACGGCCGGTGCATTCAGACGTTTGATGCACGAACGCAATGGCACGCAGATCGGAGATCCAGTGAAAGGGTCACAAGCCATCATCAAAGCGTTACATGCAGAGGTTACTCCACTGAGACTGCCCTTGGGTCGCATTGCCATGGAAGGCATGCTGGCTAAAATGGATTGGGTAAAAAAAGAGATTACTGCCTGGGAAACAACCATCGTAGATACCGACATCGCAGAATGATTTAAAATTCAACCCATCTTCCAAGGACGTTACTCGTCAATTCATCGTTGTTCGTCCAATGAGAGGTTATCTTAAAATGAACCCTTGCCAATTATCGCATTAAATGATTAGATTTGACAGAAATCAAATCATAATATGTCTTTATCATTGATTGCTGCATTTTTGATTATCGGGCTTATTCTCATCATTATTGAGGTATTGGTTACGCCCGGTATCGTTGTGGGTGCCATCGGCGTGATGTTTATGGGATTTGGCATTTACAAGACCTACACCGATTATGGCGTTTCTGCCGGCAACTGGACCTTGTTTATCATGTTTGTGGTAGCCATTGGTTCTATTGCATTGGCTTTAAGATCCGGGGCATGGCAACGCATGAGCAACAAAAGTGTGTTAGATGGAAAAATGAACGTGGTTGATATGGAAAAAATACAACCCGGTGATGAAGGGATCACTTTAAGTGCATTGAGACCGGGCGGAAATGCCCTCATCAATGGACAACGGGTTGAGGTAACCACCATCGGTGAAACCCTCGATGCGGATCTTCCCATTCTTGTTAAAGAAATCAGACAAAATAAAATTTACGTTAAAGCAAAATGAATATGGAACCATTTTTTCTCATTACCATCATTGGCGGGCTGATAGCCTTCCTGATTATTTTCTCCTACTTCGTACCTATCCGATTGTGGTTTACCGCAGTTGTTTCCGGTGTTAAGGTTAGCATTCTAGAATTAATTCTGATGCGATTCAGAAAAGTACCGCCGGCGCTGATTGTCAATGCGATGATTACTGCTACCAAAGCAGGTATCGTACTCACCATCAATGACATAGAAACGCATTATTTGGCCGGTGGAAATGTAAACAATGTCATCAAAGCACTCATCAGTGCCGATAAAGCCAATATTCCACTGAACTTTAAAATGGCTACGGCCATTGACCTTGCCGGTAGAGATGTTTTTGATGCTGTGCAGCTATCTGTAAATCCAAGGGTGATCAACACACCTCCTGTAGCAGCAGTGGCCAAAGACGGTATTCAGTTGATTGCCAAAGCCAGGGTAACGGTGCGCGCAAACATCCATCAATTGGTGGGTGGTGCCGGAGAAGAGACCATCCTGGCCCGCGTTGGGGAAGGTATTGTAACCACGATTGGTTCTTCTGATCAACATAAAAGCGTGCTCGAAAATCCGGATCGTATTTCCAAAACCGTATTATCGAAAGGATTGGATGCAGGGACTGCTTTTGAGATTCTTTCGATTGACATCGCTGATATTGACATCGGGAAAAACATTGGAGCACAATTGCAAACTGATCAGGCTGAAGCCGATTTAAAAGTAGCCAATGCCAAAGCAGAAGAACGCAGAGCGATGGCGGTGGCTCATGAGCAGGAGATGAAAGCCAAAGCACAGGAAGCCCGTGCCATTGTAATTCTGGCAGAAGCCGAGATTCCAAAAGCCATGGCCGAAGCATTCAGCAAAGGCAACTTGGGTATCATGGATTATTACCGCATGCAGAATATCAAAGCGGATACAGATATGCGTGAAAGTATTTCTAATCCGGGCAAAAAGTCTGAGAAGAAATAATAAAATAAAGTTTACATTGTTGGTGTTACTGATCTCATCATTGGTATCAGTAGCACAAAACAACAACTCAAAAATGACTCTAGATTATTTTGAGTTGAGCTGCGCTTTGTCTCTTAAAGAAAATTACACTCCTATTCTTCCTTTGTCAGAAAATATTTATACTCAATACGGGAAGTTTAGTGCTATTGACGTAACTGAATTTATGCAATACACTACCCTGGCTCCCAAGTTAAATTATGAGATAAATGCAACCGGGTACAAGCAATTCAAGCATGCCTCAATAAACATCCGTCTCGGTTTAACTCAAATTGCTTACAATGTTATATTGAATACTTATAATGGTCCTTATCGGTTTTCTGATCAAATTGACCCGGATAAAGGTTTTGTAAATCCATCAAACATAAGGGTAAAAGAAGTTGAAATCTTTCAGCAAATTGCGGTTACATCTTTAGGATACAGCTACATTATTAAAAGAAAAAAGTGGTCGGCAGAATTAGGGAGTTCAATTGGATATTCTTACTTATTGAACATGCGAAATCGAATATTCACGAATGACGGTAAATTTATGGAAGTTGATTTGGATACTGAGAAATTCAAAAAGGGTACCTTCAATTTAGGGACATCTCAGAAATTGGCGTGGATGCTCAATAAAAAATTAGACTTTGTAATTGGAATGGAGCAACAATGGTATTTCAGACTTAGCGATAATAGAGATAATTTTCAAAAGAAAAATTATGTCAATGATGGTATTTCAAGACTCATGTCCGGCTTAGGAATACGATATCATCTTTAAAGCTTTTTCACCATCAACGTCTCCTGCCAATGTCCTGTCAAATCCAAAAAACGATGTACGCTTGGCAGGGACGTTGATGATCTAAAGTCAAGATAAAATTCGTTGAAACAGTCCTCAACTTCCTCGCCGTTTGTTGATTGAGGAATGCCATCAAAAATATTCTTAGGCGAGAGACGTTGAGGGTTTGTAGTGGTTCACAGTCGGAAGATAGAAGGTGCTTTTCAATCCGTGTCTTCCTTAAATCCGTTTAATCCGCGATTCAAACCATATTTTCATCTCCCTCAACCCCTTATAAACCAACACTTTACAATTCGGCCATTTTTAATTTCATAAACAGCCACGGCATGCACAGGATCAGAAGCAAGACCCGTCACCAATTCCTTGTCTAACACCTTGTTGCCGATCAGGATCCGGTTCTCGATTTTGCAATGCAAAGTTTTTAGTTCTTTGAACATTTTGCCGTAACGATCGCGCATAGCTGCTTCCCCTTTCATGAGCAACTTGCCGGTTTCAAATTCATATATCTCGCAGTCAGCACTGAAACATGCCATAAATGCATCGATGTCACGGGCGTTGTAAGCATTGACCTGCCTTTGTACCAGGTCCTCATGGCTTTCCGTTAAGATAGAATCCCGATCTATGAGGGTGCCTTTCAAGATCAAAGTATCCCAATCAAACAGGTTCTGATAATCTTGCGAAGGATTGCTCTTCAACAACAACAAATCTGCCCGATAGCCTTTCGCAATCTTGCCGGATTTGTCAAATGCACCCATGGCTGCAGCACCTAAGGTAGAAGCCCGGATCAGTTGCCAGTTCGTTAGGCCCGATGCATGCATCATCTCCAGCTCTCTCAAAATAGCAGGTCCGTGTAAGGTGCCAATATTTCCTGCATCGGTACCGGTGGCAATCGTCACCCCGGCATCACTCAGTTTTTTCAGATTCTGCATGGCAATCAAGGGCATAACAGGTGGCAATGTGTCGGCCAGTAATTTCCTAACACGGGCATTGTACAAACTATCAGGCACCTCCGTTATTTCAAACAGGCTTTTCACCACTTCAGGGTCAGACCATTGGTGTTCGAGTGAATTGAGTTCCGTCTTGTTTCCGAATGCCTCCTCATATCCTTCCTTCACTGAAAGCGTAGGGATATAAATCACTTTTTTGGATTTTAACAATTGAATAAAAGCGTCATCGACAGGAGCATCAAAAACGCTGTGTACGAGCATGTCCGCACCTTCTTGAACCGCCAATCGCGCTGTTTCCAATTCGGTTGCATGCACGGCCAGGCGAAATCCATGCTTCACACAGGCGGCCTTCACGGCTCTCAAAATCGGCAAATGATCTTCAGCCTTTTCACCTTTCTGAACAATATACCAAACCTTGATGAAATCGGGTTTATAGGGGATTTGCTTTTCTACCAGCGCTACGGCTGCTTCCGGCGAATTTACTTTAATGATGGGAGGATCTGCTTTATCGAGATTCGGCGGTTGATAAGTCGAAATCAAAGGGCCTGCCACCGCAACATGGGGCGTCATTCGGGATTTCAAAGCTTCACTTCTAACTTCGAAATTCCAATAAGGACCACCACAATCGACCACTCCTGTCACTCCACAAGCCAAATAACGCTTCATCTGCTCCCCGACATGTTGCTTTACCCAGGCCATTTCCTCTTCATAAGGTTTAACCGCACTAAGATTCAATCCATCCGGACGGGTATAAAGTCCGCCGCTTTGGAAGAAGTGAATATGCGCATCATTTAAACCGGGAACAAGATATTTCCCTTTGGCATCCAATACTTTGGCGGAAACATTGCCCGGAATAGAAAGGTTCTTCCCCATCTCCACGACCCTGTCATCGGCGATTAAAACATCCGTACTAAGCCATTGCTCTTTTTCGATATCGGCTACTTTGGCACCTCGTATGAGTAAATAACTTTGTGCCGGAAGTTCCAGGGCCATGAAACATCCGAGTATCCATAAAAACTTCTTCATTGTACCACAAATTTAATGGGTTGATACGCTTGGTCTTTTACGGAGATGCCTGCCCAATATATTCCCGGTCTCAAAGCATGTTGTTTCAGACTGTATTCGTCAGAACCTGATTTAAGGGCAATCTTTTTAACAGCCACGCCGCGCACATCCACAATCTCTAAACAGGCTGACCCCGTGAGTTCGGGGAATTGAAAGTTGATCTCAGAAGAGGAAGGATTGGGAAATATTCTCAGCGGTACGTCAACTAAAGCGTTGTCCCCTAAAGCACGGGTATCATAAATGGCCCAGGCATATTCACCCTTTTTTAAATTGCGTATGGTCATCTGCCCCTTTCTATCGAGCGGGGTACCACCATTTCTAATCACATCGGTTTCAATCTGCCATGCGCTGAATGGAAAAGGACGATACATCAACACCAAACTGTCTTCATTTAAAATTCCTAAATCGGTATCCAGATATCCGGATGCATAAGACGTTCCCGTGATTCGGGCATTGTATTCGAGTACAGCCGATGCCTTAAAAGTTGGATCTAAAATTCCATCCACTTTCCAGTATCTATTTCTGCTGAGTTTTAAACCCGGGATTTTTTGATAATACGCATCTGCAGCGGTCCAGAAATGCTCGATGCGCAGCAAAGCAGAATCCTTCAATCCACTCACCTGAACCTTACACAACGCATCTCCGAAATCTACGGTACCGGTGTCTCTGATCACCTCAAATCGATCTGTAATGGCATCGCTCAATTTTTCATCCATATCCAAAGCCATGTAAACCGGTTTGATCTGACTATAAACGGTATAGACCGAGTCGAGTCCACCAAAAATCAAAGTATGCACCTCCTTCTTCCATCCGGCATCCATCATGGTTACCTCATAAGGTACTCCCTGATATAGTTCGGGGGCCATTCTCAAGTTTTGTTTAATGCGAAGGCTATTTTTTTGTCTACCATCCGATTCCGGTGTAGAGGTCCATTCAAAAATATTGAATGCGGTGCTACCGGGTTGTTCAATCCAATATCGAAAGAAAAAATCGAGATTGGCCGAAGTAAACCGTTTAAAAACCAGCTTTAGGTCATTGGTTTCTGCATTTCCAAATTCGTACGCCTCCATGAAAGCAGCACATGCTTTAAAGAAGGCCGAATCTCCCATATATCCCCTTAATGAGTGAATTACATCCGCTCCTTTATCGTACACATGCATGCCGTAAGTACGCCGGTGATCCACCCCACTAACCGGCCAAGCTTTACCATCCCGAAGGTGGGCGTAATGCAAAACACTCCTGTGATTCGCACTGATGTCTTCACGGTACCTTTCCTTCCCATATACCCATTCGAGAAAAATTCTTTCAGAATAAGATGCCCAACCTTCATTGAGCCACATGTAGGTCTGATCACTGCAGGTTACATTGTTGCCCCACCAGTGATGCGCGAGTTCATGCGCCAGCAAAGTTTCACTGTTGAGCGTTCCATCGACAGAATTTAATGGATAGGCAATGTTGGTGGCGTGTTCCATGGCTCCGGCATTGAAAGGAACAGCATTAAACCCGGCTCGGCTAAATCGATGTTTTCCATATCGAGCTTCAAAAGCATCGATGGCGCGGGTGAGATTTTCAAAACTACCCAACATTTTGAGTGAATCTGAGGGTAAGGAGGCAAGCGTGAGATCAGTTCCGTTATGTTCGGCATGATGAATGACATAAGGAGCCACAGCCACGGATGCCAGATAAGTGGGAATAATCTCTTTCAAACTCCAATACCAAGTTTGTCCGATCACACTGTCGTTATTCCCATTGCACAGTGCTTTATATCCGGCTGGAACCGTTACTGCGAAACTATAAGTGGCTTTATCGGTAAAATTATCCCTGCAAGGAAACCAAACCCGTCCCAGGTTATGAGGGTCGGAAGAAAAACCAACGCCCAGATTAAAAGCATAGTTCCCACTGAAGTAAAATCCTCCCCACGAAGCATCCGTCTTTGGCGCACCACGATAATATACCCGTAGATTTATCTCATCCCCTTTGGACTTTTTATTTGCAAGGAGGATATTGAGTTTTTCTCCGAATTGATGAAATGATTTCACATCCCAACCGGTCACGGAATCAACTGTTAAACCCCACAAGTCGAGGTCAACGGTGTCATTCAACTCATTCATTTCGAGTTTGATGGTGGTATTGGCGGTGATCTGTTTAGCTGAAAAATCCAAATGTGTGATGGCAATGTGGTAGTGCTTCACATCTATTTTAGCGGCCATCGCAACTGTATTCAATCCGATCATCATAACCCACACAACACCCCTAAAAATCAACCTTTTATATCCTTTCAACATTCGATTCTTTTTTTCAGATTTCATTTCCCTATATTCGTGTACCAAAAGTACGACTTTCAATGCGAATTAAAATCAGCTTCATTCTTCTGTTGTCGGGTTTTCACTTTCAAACAACAGCCCAAATCACCATCACTACGGCTCACATGCCTAAAAGTGGAGATACCCTTCGATATTCCACTGCCTTGGCGACCGATGCACCGGATGTTTCTAAAACAGGTACCAATTACGTTTGGGATTTTAAAGATCTGGAACCCAACAGTCAAGATATTTATGCCTACAAAGCCGCCGGACAAACGCCGTACATACTAAATTTCGGGTTTTCTGCCATTGGCGTAAAACTCGCAGATAGTTTGGGAACCGGACAAATTGCCTTACAGAACGTGTACGAATTTTTCAAAAACAGCAGCAGCGGTTGGGAAGCAGTCGGATTGGGATTCAGTTATAGTTCATTCCCTTTACCACAAGCAGGAAAACATTCAGATCCCGATGAGATTTACAAGTTTCCATTGACTTATAACAACAATTCGAATACGACCTTCGATTTGAAGGTGCCCATCATGTTGAGCATTGTACCGGTCGGAAATTTCTTTCGTTACGGAACGCGCTCTACGGTAGTGGATGGCTGGGGAAAAATCAGCACACCCTACGCCCAAAATGTAGATTGCATCAGGGTTAAAAGCATTATTAAAGAACGTGATTCGTTGGCCATTACCACCCCTGCACTGAATTTCGGATTCCCCACAACGCGGGTTGAATACAAGTGGTTGAGTACTACCGAAAGAATTCCTATGCTTGAAGTCGTTGGAACAGAAGTCGCCGGTAATTTTGTCGCCAACACGGTTCGCTACAGAGACATTTATCGCGAAATATCGGGGCCATTGACCCCGGTAGCGGCTTTTGAAGCCAATAAAACCAATCCATCCCCCGGAGATACCGTTCGTTTTTTTGATAAAAGTACAGGATTCGTGCAAACAAGAAATTGGACCATTACCCCTTCTACCGGATTTACATTTGTGAATGGCACCAATGCCCAATCAACCAACCCAATATTAATTTTTCAAACGCCCGGTAAATACAACATCAGTTTGAAGGTTGAAAACCCAACCGGAGCAAATACAATGACTAAATCTGAATACATACAGGTTAAAACAACAGGAAGTGCATTATCCCCGGCATTGGACTTTAATATCTGGCCCAATCCTACCCATGGAATCATTTATTTTGGTGAACAACCCTTAGATTATAAATTGTTTAATACCTCGGGAGTTTGTTTAAAGTCGGACAAATATGTTCACAGGGTCGACCTTGAGGGTTTTCCGTCAGGTATTTATTTGCTCCATATAACAAACCAATATTTTGAATCAAACATTGTAAAAATTGTAAAATATTAATCATGCAAGCTATCGCTAATTCAAGCCGTTTGTTTCAATTATTCTTTTGTTTCATCTTCTTGATTATCGGAAACATAAAAGTCTCAGCACAAGCCAAAACTGTAGACTACTGTGTGCTCGTTACGGCCAATGTGCAAAAAAGTCCGGCATCCATCGGTTTAAAATGGCCTGTCAATGCAGGTGCGTTGAGTTATAATGTAGGCCGCAAAAGTAAATATGAAAAAGCCTTTACTTCCGTAGCCACCAATTTACCGGGAAATTCAACCGGATACACCGACAATACAGTTCAAGCCGGGGTGGAATATGAATATTCTGTGATTCGATCCCACGCAGGTGGGTTCAATGCCCATGGTTACTTATCCTCTGCTATTGAATTGCCTGCCGTACACAATCGAGGTACACTATTGTTGCTCATCGAAAGTAATTTGAAAGATTCCTTAAAAGACGAAATACATACCTTGAGTCTAGATCTTGCCGGTGATGGTTGGAAAGTAATTCATCGTTTTGTTTCAAAAGATTCCTCTCCGGTTTATGTTGCCGGTGTGATTGCGGAAGCCGCACGATGGGCAAAAAATCCTTTGAGATCGCTCTATCTTCTTGGACATGTGCCGGTACCCTATTCCGGAAATTATGGCAAAGACAGTTATTATACGGTTCCTCCTGACGGGCATCCGGATCACGGTGGCGCCTGGCCGGCTGATGTATTTTATGGCACTACACCCGCTCTTTGGACCGATAATTTAACCAATGAAGATGGCTCACGAGCTCAAAACAAAAACTATCCAAAAGATGGAAAGTACGATCAGATTGAATTGCCGGATGAAGTTGATTATCATATCGGAAGGGTAGATTTATCCAATATGCCCAAATTTGGAAAAAGTGAAGTTCAATTGCTCAAACAATACCTCAAAAAGTCTCATGACTACCGCTACGATATTACCAAAACGGTTTACAGAGGATTGATTGATGAGAACTTTTCTGCCAGTACAGGAGCATTTGCCAGCACCGCCTGGAGAAATTTCTCTGCCTTTTTTGGTCCTGAAAATATCCGTGACCGCGTAGAAAACGGCGTTGATTACTTTATCAATTTAAAAGACACCAATTATGTGTTTGCCTACGGAACCGGTGGCGGATCCTATACTTCTGCCGGTGGTATCGGCACCACCGATGATTTCGTATCCAAAAGAGGAGCCATGTTTAACCTCCTTTTTGGCAGTTACTTTGGCGATTGGGATGTGAGCAACAGCTTTTTACGCGCCCCTTTGGCATCCACTGAAAACGGATTAATCAGCGGATGGTCCGGCCGACCTTGGTGGAATATGCATCACATGGCGTTAGGCGAAACTGCTGGATTTAGCACTTGGGTCACTCAAGGAAATCGAAATACATACGCATCTACCCCTTTTGTCAATAACGTTCACATTGCCCTGATGGGTGATCCTTCATTGAGATTATTTGTGGTTAATCCGGCTGCGTCACTGACTGCTCAATCTGCAACAGACAAAAAAAGCGTTAATCTGAGCTGGATTGCATCTCAAGCACCCGGACTAAAAGGTTATTATGTTTATCGCTCTGCGTCTCCTTATGGGACCTTTGACTTGATTAACAATACCCCTTTAATCGGGACCAACTTCAGCGACAGCAGTCCCTTTTCCGGAACCACTTATTATATGGTGAGGGCAGCAATATTGCAGCAAACTCCAGCCGGTAGTTATTACAATTTGAGTCAAGGGGTATTTGCCTCTGCCAGCAATTTAGTTGGACAAAATGTATCTGTTTTGCCTACTTCAAACGTGACCTTCAACTGCTATCCGAATCCAGCCAACCAACAAGCAACCATAGAATTTGGGAACATCCTTCCTGAAAACCCGAACTTACGCTTGATCAATCACTTGGGCGTTGAAATTCAAAATATTGAAATTAGTCAAGGCAGCCGATCCATTCAATTATCAGTGAACGACTTACCGGACGGTGTTTATTGGGTTTGCTATGGCGGTACAGCTAAGAAATTGTTGATTGCACGATAAAGAAGTCTGTCTTCTTTAAAATCTCGACAGAGAAATTTCTTCCGGAAGTGGAACGTGGTCGAACAAATGTTGGGTAAGACGTTGAGCGAAATATGGAATTAAGGAAACCCCTTTGCTTCCAAATCCGTTGAAAATATAATGTCCATCCATTCCGAGTATTGGTCCGATTAAAGGTCTTCTATCCGGGGTTGCAGGCCGGATGCCACTTTCATGAGAAATCACCTTTACCTCGGTTTCAAAACCGAGTAATTCATTAAATTTACGAAGCAGGTCCTTCGCAGCTTCTTTTGTAGGTTCGGTATTCGTAATATCCCAATCATAGGTAGCACCCAATCTGCAATGCCCATTGTATAATGGAATGACAAAAATTCCTTGACCCAATAGAATGTGTTCTATTTTTAAGTGTGGCAATGCAATGGTGAGCACTTCTCCCTTTACCGGTTTAAAACATAGATTGTACTGACTGGTGATGCTTGAATCTGAAAATCCGGTACACCAAATAAAGATATTTTCTGTGTCTTTCACCTGATCTAAGGTGTATCGAGTCTCAACAAGCCGCTTCTTTGTGCCAAAATACCTTCTTGAATCTTGCAAAAAAGATCGGGTGTCTAAATATCCGGATTGATGTATTTCCAAACTACCAAATAAGTCATTAGTCGGATGGGCATAGCCGGATTCATGAAAATCAGACAAAGCAGTAAACGGATCAAGCAATCCGGAGGAAGCTTTCTCCAATCCTTCATTTTGAGAACGAACGCTGTCAAAAATTCGCAATAACGGCATAGGATGAAAGAATCTTGTTTGCAGTTTTGCCTCCATCGCAGGATAAAACTCAAACAAAGATTCAAATAGCTCATCAGCCATCCAGGTCTTTAGATTCCTTTTCCCGGTTACAGGGTTAAACAATCCACCCGCCACCCAACTTGAAGTGCGCTTCGGATCGTGCAAATCATAAATCAAATAATCACAATCCCTTTCATCCAGTTGATGAGCCAATATTGTGCCTGCCAAACCTTGTCCGATGATACAAATTTGCTTGCTGTGCATGTAGCTGCAAGGTTAATGAATTTGGCAGAATTTGTATAATTTTGCATAATATGAAACCCTCTCACATTTTAATTTTCACAGCCCTCGCCGGATTGATGCTTTTCTTCTCTTGCACCGATCAATTCAATGACCCAAATCCAAAAGGGGGCGTCGGTGTTCAAAATGACTCCATTATCCCTACCGTTGCCCTGACAACGCCGCTTGAAGGTGCAATTTATACTGATTCACTTTTTGTTCGTATGGCGATCACAGACAGCTTTAATTTAAAATCTGTTTCTGTAGAAATTGCTGCGCTTGATGCCAGTGTACTGCCATTTAAATACGTTCGTCAACCTTCCTTTAGGTTCCATGTGATTGACACCATGTTTTCACCTAACTTGTCAGACACCACCGACTTCCAGATGTTGATCCAGGCCAGCGATTCAACCGGGAATGTTTTGGCAAAAACGGTCAATTTTAAGATGTATAAACCCTGAAAGTTGGCCATATTTGCAGGATGATTCAAAGGAAGCTGCCTGCTCCATTTTTAATTATGATGATTCTTTGGGGAGGATGGTCTGAGGCGCAAGCTCAAATCTTGAGGACCGACACCACGAGCAATCGCATTTTATCGGTTAGCTTATCGAATCTGGAATGGGGCATCGATCGTTTATCACCAACCGACACCAATTTACAAGGATTCCATCTGAGCCATACACCCTTATCTAATCAACTTGCTATTCAAAATCAGGGTATGTGGGGAACCGCTGGCAGATCGCTTGAAATGGGATCCGTTTATAGAAAATATTTCAATGAGGGAATCTCATCTTACGAAGGATTGAGGAAAACGGCGTCTGACAGCATTTATATGAGTGGCAAGCCGGTAAGTGACCTTCATTATGTTCAAGGCTATCCCCAAATGATTAATATCACAGCCAAGCATACACAAAATTTGGGCGATTACGCATCCTTTGGCATTGATTACAGAAGGTTGAAAATGCAAAACATCTATTTCAACAATTTGCCTGAACTCGATCGAAATCGAATCCCCAATATTTACAATACCGGCATTTATTTTAGATTCGACCATCCTAATTCAAGATATCTGTTGCTAGTACAAGCCACCAACAACCGCGTAACCAATCAGGAAACCGGAGGTTTAATCAATGAAGGTCGTTTTGATTCGCTTAGCAGCAGCGCTCGATTGTTTAATCAATCAGCCCCTCTTCCGGATGCCGTGAATACTTTCAGGGATGTTGGAATTCACCTTCATCAATTTTACACCCTTGGTCAAAAAGACTCTTTATCGAAGACTCAGGTGCGACTTTTTCATCACCTGACATTGGCGAGAAATCGGAATGAATTTAATTCTTCTCAGACAGACAGTAATTACTTTTCGCATCAATATAACGGCTCCCTAACAGCAGACCGACAACAATTTCGGTATTTGAACAATGAAGTAGGTATCGGTCGCAATGATGGCCAATGGCTTACGAAAATTTCGATTTTGCAACAAAGCATTCGATTTGA
>JBIIVF010000137.1:0-6122 GCA_044339595.1 Bacteroidia bacterium | reverse complement strand
TATCGAATATTAAAATGTTTGATCCTGAATTGCTTAAAAGCATGATGATGGGCGATTACCGGGCCCATGGAGAAAAAAGTGACGACCGCAAATCATCTGCATCTACAAAGAAATCGCTGCAAGAAATTGATTTGCACGCCGAAAAATTATTTAAAGATGGATTGATCCCCCAGGAGAAGTTGCCTGCACAGATTGCTGCCCTCGAAAATTACCTTGAAATGGCCTCCAAAAAACAGGTCCGAAATTTAATGGTCATTCATGGAAAAGGTGATTCTGTGCTGATCAAAGAAGTGCACCGAATCCTTAAGAGACATGCCAGGGTTGAAAGTTTTAGACATGAAAATGATTTACCCTACTTAGGAGGAGCCACCCGCGTTGTATTGAAATGACCCACAAAGAAACATTCCACTTATCCTATTGTTAACCTTGTAAGATAATTCAAGACATCATGAGCAAAGAACTGATTTTTAAAACCAATATTAAATGCAACGGCTGTATATCCACTGTTCAGCCCTTTCTCGACAAAATGGAAGGAGTTGATTCATGGAATGTTGAATTGGATCATGCAGACAAATTGCTTCATATTCACGGAGATAACCTGGAAACGGCAGGCATTATAGCCACTTTAAAAGAAGCAGGCTATCAAGCGTCTGAAATGGCAGAATAATTTTAAAATTGCATCTTCATTCACGATGCAATCGATTTAATTTGTAAGATCTGATTTTCCTCCATGAACAAACACATCAAAGAATTATTGCTGCGGGGTGAGGATGACCGGCTTGATTTTAAGCAAACTATTTCTGATGCCGGAAAAATTGCCAAAACCATGGTGGCATTTGCCAATAACAAAGGAGGCACCTTGCTGATAGGTGTACGCGACAATAAAACCATCGCCGGCGTTCAGAGTGAAGACGAAAAATACATGTTGGGTCTTGCGGCAGCTTTTCATTCCAAACCGGAAATTTCTTTTATGGTTCGTGAATGGGTTGTAGAAGGAAAACTCATACTCGAATGCATCATTCCGGAAGGTGGAGATAAGCCCTATTATGCAAAAGGTGAAGACGGAAAGTGGTGGGCCTATATTCGGGTGGCTGATAAAAGTTTATTGGCCAGTAAGATTGTGCTAGATGTACTGAAAAAACAAAGCGACTCGGATGGTCATTTGATTACCTTTACCTCTAAGGAAAAAGCTTTGTTGGATTATTTAAAAGACCATGAACGCATCACATTAAATGACTATCGCAAAATGATCAATATCAGCCGACGTCGAGCCGCGCAAATATTGGTAACACTCATCACTGCAGGCGTAATCAGGGCACATACCACAGAAAAAACAGAGTATTATACCTTATCCTGATATCTAGTCTTATTTTTGCACCGCTTAATATTCCAAATATGAAATTCGGTGTAGTTATTTTTCCCGGATCCAATTGTGATCAGGATTTAATTGAAACGCTTCAGCAGGTAACCGGGCAAGAAGTGGTAAAGCTTTGGCATAAAGACACAGACCTCAATGGTTGCGACTTTATTTGCCTACCCGGCGGATTTTCATACGGAGATTACCTCAGAAGTGGTGCAATTGCCAAACTTTCTCCCATCATGTCGTCGGTAAAGGAGTTTTCAGAAAAAGGTGGTCCGGTTTGGGGTATATGCAACGGGTTCCAGATTTTATGCGAAGCGCAAATGTTGCCCGGCGCATTGCTCAGAAACGAAAAGCAAAAATTTCATTGTAATAATGTGTACATCCAATCGATGACCACCAACAGTCGAATCAGCTCCATGCTTCCTGTGGATCAAGCTTTAAAAATTCCTATCGCCCATGCGGAAGGAAGATACTATGCCGATGAAAAAACTTTGAAGAATATGATTGAATTAGATCAGATCCTCTTCAAATATTGTGATGTTGATGGAAATATAACGCCAGAATCCAATCCGAATGGCTCTATTGATAATATTGCCGGGATATGCAATGCAGGCAGAAATGTTTTTGGAATGATGCCTCACCCTGAAAGGGCTGCAAATGCTGCCTTATTTAATACAGACGGGAGAGCATTCTTCGAAAGTATTATGGCCGAAGTAATGGCTTAATTAACCAAAAAATACATTTCCAAGGGGCCCTTATTTTTGGCTTCAATTTTTCCTCTCGAAACAAAATCAAATTTATCCTTCACCAGGTTATAGGTCATTTCAGATACATTGATTCGGCCCGGCTCACTGGTTTGCTCCATTCTTGCGGCCGTATTTACGGTATCACCCCAAATATCATATGCAAACTTCTTTTTGCCTACTACACCGGCAACCAATGGACCTGTATGAATACCAATACGGATAGAAAATGCGGTTTTGCCCACTGCTTCCCGATCTACTTTCATTTGGTTCATGAAGGCGATGATATCCTTGGCAGCCAAAATCATGTTATGTGGATCGTGGGGAGATCCTTTAGGCAGCCCAACGGCGCACAAATATGCATCCCCAATGGTTTTAATCTTTTCAATACCATATTTTTCCATGATGGCATCAAATGCGCTAAAACAATAGTCAATTTCATCGACCAGTTCTGTAGGCGTTAATTTCTCACCCACAATCGTAAAATCTTTAAAATCGCTCAGCAATACCGTTACATTCTCGTAATTCTGTGCACTGGCTTTTCCTGTAGCCTTGAGTTCATTGGCCGTTTCAAATGGCAGGATGTTCAATAACAACTCATCTGAACGGATTTTTTCTTCTTCGATTATTTTATTCTTGATGGCCAACTCCTTGGCGGTTCTCTGCTTAACTCTGAACAAATTGAAAAGGAAAAGAAGCAAAATCAACACAGCGCCCATCACAACCATAAGGAACTTATTTTGAGCCCTTTTGGTCTTAACTTCCATCTCCTTGATTTTTGTATCTTGCTCCAACAATTTGTTTTGCATGGCCAAATGTTCCTTTTCCTCATTTAAAACTTCCATTTCCTTGGTTGTTTCAGTAAGGGCGGCTTCCTTTTGAACCAATTCCTTTTGCTTTTGAAGTATTAAATCTTTGTTCAGTATATTGTCTTTGGCAAGCAATTCAATTTCTCTTTTGATTTTATCAGCCTCCTGACGTTTTTTTAAAATTTCTGCCTCCTGTTTATTCATCTCCTCTTGTTGATCGGCAATTCTATCATTTTGCTTCTCTAGTTCCTTTTGCTGAACCTTAATTTCTTCTCCTCTGGGCACCAATGCCGCTTTGGCCTTCCATTTTACATAATGAATCTGATAATCGAGGGTTTTGTAAATCAATGTCAATTGCTCATAACTTCGTGCCATACCTACCTTATAGTTGGCAACTTCAGATTGTTTAGCGGCATCATGGGCATAATCCTTTGCGGCCAGGCAATTCTCTTTTGCCGGTTCGGGTTTCAACATTTCATCTACCAAATCATTCAATGCATTGATTCGATTGGTACCGGCAGAAAACTTGGCTTTGTCCTTCAATGCTTGTATGGTTTCAGCATTTTGACCCAAAGCAGGCTGGCTCAAAAAAATGGATGACAGAATTAAAAAGCAGAAGTATTTATAATTTGACATAATCTAGGGGAGAATAGCATGATTTTCAACGAATATAATCAATATTCGTTAACTAAATTTCAACACAAATTACGCGATATAATTTTAGGAACTAAAATTATATCCGTTAGTTGGGTTTAACCCCAAGTTAGAAAATGTGATCAATATTTACAAAATATTGATTTACAGTTTCTTTTTCGTTTCAGCATTTCTAATGCTGATTCTGGGTTTAAATTAAAAAGCCTTCCAACCTTGTGCTTTTAAGTCAAATGATTGACCGGCAGCATTGACAATTTGTGCAACCCCTTTATTTTCTGTACAATGTCCAATGATACTGATGTCGGGTTCACCTTTTACTTTGTCGTAATCTTCTTGTTTTATGGTAAACAATAACTCATAATCTTCTCCCCCATTGAGCGCACAGGTAACCACATCCAAATTAAATTCTGCGGCCAACGTGATGGCGGTTGGGTCTAATGGAAGTTTTTCCTCATAAATCTGAATACCGACTTCAGAATGTTTGCACAGGTGCTTGATTTCGCTCGAGAGTCCATCCGAAATATCTATCATAGAAGTAGGCAAAACGCCTCTTTCTTCCAGTAATTTAATCACATCTATTCTGGCTTCGGGTTTCAATTGTCTGCCTATTAAATAATCATAACCATCTAATTCAGGTTGCATACCCGGATTGGCCAGAAACACCCTTTTTTCTCGTTCCAACAACTGCAAGCCGAGGTAGGCGCCGCCCAAATCCCCACTTACACAAAGTAAATCACCCGGATTTGCACCCTTTCGGTAAACGAGCTTTTCTTTCTTTTGATGACCGAGTGCTGTTATGCTAATCACCAAACCACTCTTAGACGAAACCATATCACCGCCAATAAGGTCAATTTGATATTTCTTGCAAGCCATCAACATCCCAGAATATAATTCTTCAATGGCTTCAAGTGAAAATTTGCTGCTCAAGGCCAATGCCACTGTAATGTGGGATGGAATGGCATTCATGGCCACGATATCGGAAATATTTACCATAACAGCCTTGTATCCAAGGTGCTTGAGTGGCGTATACATCAAATCGAAATGAACTCCCTCTGTAAGCATATCTGTGGTCACGACCAATTCGTCTTCAGGTGAAATAACAGCGGCATCATCTCCCGGGCCTTTGATGGTGCCTTTTTGGCTGTTTTCGATAAAAGATGTGAGATGGTCTATTAACCCAAACTCTCCCATTTCTTCTAAATGATGCAATGCTTTATTTTCGAACATAAATAACCTCCTTCCCACAAAAATAGTCATATCCCCCCGATGCTGACCAATTTTATGCACCTGTTGTTTCCCAGAGTTTGCCTTCTGTGCAAAGGAAACCTATCTAAAACGGAGCAATGTGTTTGCTTTGGATGTCTGTATTTATTGCCCAAAAGTCATTACCTGAAATACCCTGACAATCCGATGGCGATAAACCTGTGGGGCAGGGTAAATATTCAAAAGGCGGCCTCGATGTACAGCTTTAAAAAAGGGAATACCGTTCAAACCGTATTGCACTTGATCAAGTATCGAAACCAAAAAAGTCTCGGGCATTATATGGGCATCCATATGGGAATTGCATGGAAAGATGCAGGCTTACCGATACCGGATATTGTGATGGCCGTGCCCATGCATCCCGATAAACAGAAAATCAGAGGCTATAATCAAAGTGAGTTGCTGGCCAGTGGACTTGCCCAAAATTTGGGAATACCACATGTGGTGAATAATCTCATCCGATTAAGTGCAGGTGAATCACAAACCCGGAAATCGCGTTACGAAAGATGGCTGAATGTAAGTGATAAATATGTGGTGCAAAATCCCAATGATATTTATGGGAAGCATGTTTTATTGGTAGATGATGTATTCACAACCGGCGCCACCATGGAAGCTTGTATTGTTTGTTTGAAAATGTGTGAACCAAAAGCCATCAGTGTCTTCACACTGGCATCTACCCTTTAGCGGGAAGGTTGAATAATCAGTCTTTCTGCCTCAAATCCATCTGCTTTGAACAGATAAATACCGGGCTGCAGATTGCTCAGATTGAGTTGATTCAAACCCGCATTCAAATGACCCTTCAATACGGAGGCTCCCAGCAGATTGATCAGGGTATATTCGGTTTCTGCATTGGGTACCTCTACCTGTAAGGTTTGACTCGCAGGATTCGGATACATGAATAAACGGGGTCGTATTTCACTCACTTTTCCAACATTGCCAATGCTATTGCATACCGAATTTGTTGTAAAGGGCTCGTTGTTATTAAAATAAAAATAGGCACGATTACAAATTTCAGAACCTCGCTTCATAAAGCGCATATCGGTGTGAATTTTCAAATCTATGAAACCGAGACTTCCAAGCGCATCCGTGCTGCTATCCGGCAACTCAATATTCTTAAAATCCCAGTTCAGAACGTACTGATAATTGCCGTTCGGCAAGAGAATATTTGTATACGAAAGGTCTGAAGGGTGACTTGTGTTTTCAATGATTCCTTTCGCACCTATTGAAATATTCGCATCTAAAGTGTCCGTGATTCTGATTCTATTGGTTACACCATTGGTCTGATTCTGAAAC
>JBIIVF010000177.1:0-4414 GCA_044339595.1 Bacteroidia bacterium | reverse complement strand
CAAAAATGATTACTGGCATCTTTATATTATTCATCTTAGAAAGAGTGGCCCGTTATTTCGGTTATGAGAGCAAATTCATTCTATGGATGAAACAAAAATTCAGCAAACCAACTCCGATTCAAATTAAGCCTAAACTACTGGCTGAGAAATTAAGACCTTTAATGACTCCGGCGAAAGTAAAGACTCAATAAGTTATCTTTTTTTTTTGACTTTCTTCAATCCGATATAAGGCCATCTGGATTTTGGGGAATACCTGAAACGGCATTTAATTAGTGCACCCGTAGGGATTCGAACCCCAAACCTCTTGATCCGTAGTCAAGTGCTCTATCCAATTGAGCTACGGGTGCAAAAACCTGCATAAACAGGTCATTTTTTTGTCGATTACTCCGACGCGGGTGCAAATATGCACTTCATTCTCGATATTTTTGCAAACATGAGACAACAATTACTAATTTTTGTTGCCATTTTCTGGAGTCCATTTCTATTCGCACAATTCTCTTTCAACATCAATGGTGTGGTTAAAGATAAGAAAACAGGCGAAGCCCTCATGGGTGTAAAAGTGGATATAAAAGACTGGCACGTAGAAAGTTATACCAATCGGTATGGTTTTTTTAGTATTTCTTCACCCCCGCAGGACATTGTATTTGAAGTTTCGTATGAAGGGTATTTGCCATACCACGATTCAATATATATTGAGTTTGACCGCACTTTTTTAATTGAGCTAGAACAAGTAGAAGTGAGCGATTATGAAGAAAGTAATCCTCCCAGAAATCAAAATGAAGTAACGGATGTTTTAGGCAGCCGCATTGATTTGCCGATAAAATTTGCCCGGAAAATACCTTACATGTTGGGTGAAACAGATCTTATCAAAGGATTGCAAACCCTACCCGGGGTAAAATTTGGCAATGAAGGTTTCTCCAATCTTTTTGTGAGGGGAGGAGGCGCAGATCAGAATCTTTTTTTAATGGATGGAATTCCGATGTACTATTCTAACCATTTATTCGGATTGGTGAGTATCTATAATCCTGAGGCCATCAACAATGTCCAATTGCATAAAGGCGGATTTGCCTCCAGATATGGAGGAAGGCTGAGTTCTGTGGTCGATATATCTACAAACGAAGGTTCTACAGAAGAAGTTCATGGTTCAGGTTCTTTAACACCGCTTGCCTTGAAAGTTTCATTATCCGGCGGATTTGCCAATAAGAAAACTACTTACGCAGTGAGCATGAGACGTTCTTATTTCGACCTGATGATTCAGCCATTTCTCCTTTCTTCTGGCACTGAATTCGGATTACATTATAGTGATTTAAACGTTAAACTCGCTCATACTTTCAGTGAAAATGATAAGATATATTTCACCTATTATCTTGGCAGAGATGTTTTTAGACAAGCATTTAGCGAAGTAGATTCTGCCGCAAATAAGTCAGCCTATACATTTAAAAACGCCTGGAATAATCAAACCTCTTCCTTGAGATGGAACCATGTGTTTAATAAAAAACTTTTTAGTAGCACTGCGGTGATGTTTAGCCGATATATTAAAGTTGAGAATGTGAGCGAAGATTTGTCAACCGGCGGACAAGCAAAGGGGAGCACGGCTTTGGAATATCTTACCGGAATCAATGACATTTTGGTGCATTCCGATTTTGAATTAAACCAGCACAATGATCATTTTGTCCGTTTTGGATTACAAACTTCAATTCGAAATTTTAATACGGGGTATATCACAGAATCTGGATCGAATTTTCCGAATGCACCGGATTATAGCAATGTTTATGGCAGTAAATCCTGGTCACCGACGTCTGAAATTGCATTGTACGCCGAAGATGATTATCGACTGAACATCAACTGGAAATTCAATTACGGCGTTCGATTGGTCGCTTACCTCTATGACGGTAAGTTGTCTTATTTGCCTGAACCGCGCATGAGTGTCCGTTATTTGGTGAATGATAACTTATCCATCAAAGCCTCCTACGCAAGAATGAATCAGTTTATGCATTTAGTCACCAATGCGGGTGCAAGTGCAATCAATTCGTTCTGGGCACCTGCGACCGGCAATATTAAACCTCAAAATTCGGATCAAATCTCCGGTGGCTTTGTGCAAAGCTTCAAAAGCGGCCATCAATTGCTAGTAGATGCCTATTGGAAACGAATGAACAATTTGGTGGTTATTTCTAGCGCTAATCAAGCATTTGATGTGAGAAATAACTGGGAATCAGCGGTTGACCAGGGTCAAGGCACCTCTTATGGTTTGGAGATTTTGCTTAAAAAGAATTATGGCAAAACAACGAGTTGGTATGGTTATACGTTATCCAACAGCATGCGTCAGTTCGAATTGCTCAATGGGGGCGAGGCATTTCCATTTAATTACGATAGAAGGCACCAGTTTAATGCCTTATTACAGTTTTGGATATCTGACATAACCTCCGTCTCCACCAACTGGGTTTTGGGTTCCGGAAACCCTTTCACATTGCCGGTGGGAAAGTATTATGACATCGATGGAAGAGAAGTGCTTGATTATGGCAAACTCAATAATTTCAGGGCAGGACGATATGCTCGCCTCGATATCGGTTTCAACCGCAATTATGGCAAAATTACCGATAAAGTTACCCAAGAATTGAATGTATCGATTTACAATTTCTTCTTCCGTAAAAACCCTTCTACGGTATATGCCATCCAAGAAGAAGATACATCCGGTAATCTCTTATATCGGGCGTATCAGGACAGCTATTTTGTGTTTTTACCGGGCGTTCACTACATCTTAAGATTTTAACATGAAGAATTCAATAAGTCTAACCATAAGCGCCATATCAGCATTGTTGATCAGTGCTTGTATTGAACCAATTAGCTTGAGTAAACT
The DNA here is from genome assembly GCA_044339595.1 of Bacteroidia bacterium. Classification (GTDB taxonomy): domain Bacteria; phylum Bacteroidota; class Bacteroidia; order NS11-12g; family UBA9320; genus CAZTGZ01. The sequence goes on along the minus strand of JBIIVF010000177.1, from coordinate 1,557 downwards.
ACCTTCTTACACAGAACGTATTACCTTGAATAGCCGTTTGAGCAATACGGATGTCATTACTTTGGAGCTGTCGCAAAGCACCAATGCCTACATGTTAAATTCACCATCTTTGCTCGAAAATGCATCGATCGTTTTTAAAGAAGATGGCATTGAAAAAGCGGTTACCTACAACCTGTTTTCAAAGAAATATGAATCTGCCATAACGGCTAAACCCGGAAGTAGATATACAGTAACAGCAAGTCATACCAACTTTCCAATAATATCAGCTGAAGCAGTAATGCCTTCCCTTATTGTCAATAAAAACGTTAATTTAGTCATTAACGGTGGTTTAGACCAAACCGGAACTCTGAGTGATTTGATTTCTGTTACCTGGAAAGACCCGGCAGGTGTAAGCAATTACTACAAAATTGACTTTAAATATTATTCTCAAACCTTAGGTCAGTTTGTTGCTTTTGATTATGAAGTTGGAGACCCGGTGCTCACGAGTGGTGAAACCATAAAATTAAATGATGGCTCCTTCATCTTTAATGATTTGCTATTTGACGGAAAATCAAAGACTTTATCGGCTGTGGCCCCATTTGGATTGGTATCGCCGGGTTCTGATTATAAATATCTGATAGAATTGAGTAATCTCAGCGAAGCATATTACAAGTATGTGGCTACTTTACAGAGATACAGAGATTCACAGGACTTCGATCAGGGCTTATTAGACGAGCCTGTGGTGGTCTTTACCAACATCAACAATGGTTTGGGCATATTTGCCGGCATGACCATCGAAAAAGACACCTTGCGCTAATTGGGTTTACTGAACTTTGGATTCTTAATAAAGGCTGTATCTTCAAGGGATAAAATAAATGCCTTTAGATCATCTTTGTCTTGTTGAGACCAGTTTCTGGGAACAGGTTTCCCATTTGAATCAAGATGCTTTTTGAGGTTCGGATCGAGCGTCGAAAAATTGTGAAATCCTTTGTCATAAAAATCGATCACTTCATCCAAGGTGTTAAATCGCCCGTCATGCATGTAGGGAGCTGTGTATTTAAGGTTAATTAAGGAGGGTGTTTTGAATTTCCCCATATCGGATGGGTTCCCGGTTTGTCCATACAATCCTGGATCCTTAGCAGGATCAGCATTCAGTCCATTATTGACAAACCTAAAATTCGTGGCAAATACATTCACTTCATGACAGTGAAAGCAATCCCCTTTATTTTCATCAAGGAACACCAAAAAACCGCGTTTCTCCTGAGGCGTGCGCAGTTGATCCCCAATACCGGGGACTATTTTCGGACTGCCGGCTACCAAAGTGCGCATAAACTGAGAAATCGATTTCGCAATGCGATCAACATTCACATCTTCACTCCCAAAAGCTCGTTTAAAGTATTCTGGGTAATCCGGATGTTCTTTTAGCTCTCTTACCGCATTTTCGAGGTTTTCGTGCATTTCAAATTGCAAAAAAATGGGAACAGGCACCTGTTCTTCGAGCGAACTAAACTTTCCATCCCAGTTGATGCGTCCTGACCAGGCCAGATTCATCAGTGGCATGGCATTTCTGAATCCTTC
>JBIIVF010000136.1:0-6179 GCA_044339595.1 Bacteroidia bacterium | reverse complement strand
GAGATATGCAGTATATGTTATTGCCATCTGGTTCTATTGGGTATAGGAAACAAAAACCTGGTAGTCGTTTTATATTTAGAACAGGAATTGGTTTTCCAGACGCTATGTATGTAAGTTGGGGTGTTAGTTTTTAATTTCCCTCAAGCTATTTATTATTCAAGGTTTTATCATTAATGTATATTTTCTACGGAGAATTAAATTAATAAAAACCAGCCCATAACCGCAAATAAGCTCAAGCAGGGGAAGCGTGTTTCGGAAGACAGAATAGAGGTCATTTTAAAGTTCAGTTCTTCGCAGGAAGTTCAGTGGATAAACCTTAAAATGAATTTTTCAATGCAAAGCATCAAATTGTTAGCCTAGAATTCATGCGTCAAAATTTGACCAAGTCTGTTCAACCCAAAATCAGCATTAAAAATGCTGAAAAGTAAAATCTTTAAATTCTACTTTATCAAAATTTGCATACTTCGGCCCAAATCTTCAATACACTTTTAAAAATCGCAAATACCCCCCTCATGTTGTTTCGAGTTTTGTAAAATTTACAAAAAGAAATTATAAATACAGACATGTCAATTTTAATCAATAATAATAATAACTCAACTTTGCGCTCATACAATCGATAATACAACCATTTAAAAATCAATATCTATATTTAATTTTACATTTCACCCCTTCTAAAAACACATTGCATGAAACAACAAAAAGTATTGATCACAGGTGCCGATGGTGTTCTCGGAAGCAATCTGGTGAGAGAATTTTTAAGCAGAGATTTTGAGGTGAGTGTGTTTCTATTAACCGGTTCAAAAGATCCGCTTACTTTATCCGGGTTGCCAATACAATATTACTATGGAAACATTTTAGTCGAAGAAGAAATCTCAAAGGCCGTTAAAGATCATGATTATGTTGTACATGCAGCAGCCTCTACCATTGTTTTTCCCGCCCGCTTAGAAATCATAAACCGGGTGAATATTGAGGGTACCAAAAACGTCATAAAGGCCGTCTTAGAGCATCATGTGACCCGTCTCATTCATGTAGGGACTGCCAATTCCTTTGGTTACGGTTCAAAAGATAATCCCGGGAGAGAAACAAATCCATACGGTGCGCATGTTTACGGCATGGATTATATGGATTCTAAGCGGAAAGCACAAGAAATGGTATTGGAGGCGACACAAAGCCAAGGACTCGATGCTGTGGTTGTGAATCCTACGTTTATGATCGGACCCTATGATTCAAAGCCCAGCTCGGGGAGCATGATTATTGCGCTCAAGAAGGGAAAGATACCCGGATATACGAATGGGATCAAAAACTATATTGCTGTTAAAGATGCAGCCGTTGCCATTGCAAACGCCATCGATTTAGGTAAAAAAGGAGAGTGTTATATTTTAGGGAATCACAACCTGTCTTATAAATCAGCTTTCGAGACATTCGCCAAAGTAATTGATGCAAAACCTCCTCAGCGAAAGCTGTCTTCTTTCGCTGTGGTCTTTTACGGCACTGTCAATTCTTTTTTGGCCCGTCAACTGAAATATACGCCTTCGGTAACAAGACAGTTGGCCAAGATTTCTTGTGAACAGCAGTATTATTCATCTGCTAAAGCCAAAGAAGCGCTTAAAATGCCAACGACTCCGATTGAGGTAGCGGTAAAAGAATGTTACGATTGGTTTTTGGAAAATGGCTATTTAAAATAAGATGACCATGAAAGGGAAAGTCGTAGTTATCACCGGATCGACCCAAGGGATAGGACTTAGAACTGCTGAAATCCTTTTAGCCAGGGGTGCACACGTGGTGATAAACTCTAGAAGCGAAAGCAAAGTAGAGGAGGTAACTCAAAGACTAAAAGGTAAAGGGTTTGAAGTGTTTGGAATAGCAGGAGATGTTTCGGATATTCATTTCTGCAGGGAATTATGCATTGAGGTGGTGAATGCTTTTGGAAAGATTGATTACTTGATCAATAATGCAGGTGTTTCTGCAAAAGGAACGATTCATTCTACTAGTCCTGAGGTATATGAAATGGTCTACCGCATCAATGTCTTGGGAAGTATTTATCCTACCGTAGCCTTGTTGCCTGAACTCAAGAAAACCAAAGGTGGAGTCTTATTTATCTGCAGCTTAGCGGGCATCATTGGCTTGCCTAGCTATTCGGCTTATTCAGGTTCAAAACGCTCCATCGTAAGTTTGGCTGAGAGCTTTCGAATTGAACTCGTTGACGAAGGCGTCTTTGTGGGTGTCAACTACCCCGGATTCACAGAAAACGATGCCAATAAAACAACCCTCAATGCCGAAGGAATCCCTGTTGTCATAAAGAAAAGAACCGATGTGAAGGTCGAAGCGCTTGATTCAACGGTAAACAGAATCATCCGGCAGTTGGAACAACGCAGATTCCGCGACTATTCTTCCAACCAAGGAAAAATAATTCAAGTCCTATATCGCTTTTTTCCGGGATTAGCCCTGTTCGTCTTAAGAAGCCAAAGAAAGAAAATAATTGAAATGGAATAAGTTTGATCATAGGAGAAGATTACCCAAAAATTGAATGGGAGCTGATGGGATTTCATTTGCTCGAGCCCAATACATTTGTCGGAGACACTGCTATTGGGCTGGTTGCAGTTGTCTTATTCTTTAAATCAAGACAACTGTATGTACGAAACAAAAATAACTACAACATCTTATGGATGTGGTTTTTCCTGGTTTTTGGAATTGGGTGCTTCTTGGGTGGGCTAGGACACTTACTCTTTCATTATCTGGGGATTCAAGGAAAGTATGCTGCATGGTTTATAGGGATATTCTCATCCCTTTTGATCGAGCTGGCGATGGTCAGTCAATGGACTAAGCGCAAATCGACTCTTGAGCAGATCGTGTTTCTAAAGGCCGCGATGGCACTGCTGGCTTTGATGGTGTTGATAATTACCACAGATTTGAGTGCCAATCCTTTTTTAGGATTGATAATTCCTATGATTAATTCGTTTATCGGATTACTCTTTGCGTTGGCTTATTTGGGGTATCGCTACACCAATTCAGTTTCAAGAGAGTTCCGATATCTTTATTGGAGTATCTCTGTTTTGCTCCCTACCATTCTTTTACAAGGATTAAAAATAAACTTTCACCCCTGGTTCGATAGAAATGATGTCAGTCATGTCTTGATTATAATTACATTGATGCTATATTTTACTTCCTTGAAGAAGGTTCAAGATAGTATTGTATAGGTTACATTATTTGATAATCAAAGGCTGTGTTGCCGGTCGAAATTGGAATTAGGTGTGTTGTGAATATTTATACTCCATTATGCAATATCCTGCCTATTTCATACCTTTGATTTCCATACAAATTTGTTTTAAAGACTCCTTTTCCTCTGATTTCGATGCTTTACAATCCCTTTAAACATAGATTTAAGCAAATGCCCAAGGTAGTCTGGTTCTTACTCGCCTTCTTCAGTGCCCGATGCACATTCGGACAAGCTGAATTAATCCTCAGAAAAGGCTATTCGACAAAAGTAATGGAGAGATTTAAGGAAGGAGACAGCTTGATGTTTTCCGTTGAAGGCAGCCGCGATATATACATCGGAACCATTGAGATTTTGGGTGACTCCACCCTATTTATTGCTGACCAGACGATCCCATACCACGCTATTACCGCCATTTATCTGCTCAGGAACTCTTATGGCCGTCAAGTGTTTTTGAAGGGACTTCCCACCGCCGCAGCCAACAGTGCCTTATTTCTATTTGTATATGGAAACATCAATGCCGTGGTTTATGGATTATGGACTACCGAGTACCTGAAGCTTTCTACGCTGAGGTCTATCTCCATCTTAGCCGGTGCCTGGACCATCCACCAAATTTATAACAAGACGACTCATAAGAAATGTAACTTGGATCGTTACAGACTCGTAAAGGTTAATTTTCCGTGATCAGAATCTTTTGGCGGATCAATCGTTTGCCGTTGGCATGATACAATTCGAAGAAATACATTCCTGATGCCAATCCGGATAGATCAAAAACATTCATATTGGTCAATGAAGATTTGATCACCTGTGCTTCTTGCCCTATTAAATCCTTTATGCTGATTTTGTACACCGAAATAGGGTCTGTCAGCTGCATTTCAAGGGTAACCACTCCGTTTGAAGGGTTCGGATACAAAGTCGTTTTAAACACCTTTTCAGATTCCGGCATGATGAATTCTCGATCAGGAACAGTGCTGCGCAACAGATTGAGGTTATAACGCATGAGATTAACTTGACCTTGAGTGAACATATTGGTGCAATATGCACTGCTATAATCCATATAATTTTCTGCTTGGTCTGGCATATCTCCTGCTGTTCCTGCTCCGCAAGTATTCAGACCCTTGTTGCATCCACTGTGTTTTACCCGGGTATTGGGCGTATCAAAAACACCATCATCCACACTACAACCATTAAACGAATTTCCATCTCCCCATGTATGTCGCAAACCCAGATAATGCCCAACTTCATGCACGGCAGACTTTTCATCGATAGAATAGCTTCCGTTATTGGCCGGATTGTTCTTTCCAACAATCGGATAGTGCAATACCACTCCTTGTCGAGAAATTGGGCTAAAAGAATTAGCACTCCAAAACGCGGCATTGGTAGGTGGAGTTGCATAACCCAATATTAAACTGTTAGGATTGGCAGGATTGGAATGATTGCAAACCCAGATGTTTAAATAGCGGGTCGGATCCCAGGCGTCTTTGCCACCCTGACTGGTAAATTTCATCCGGTCATCAAAATTATCATTGTAAAAGGTAGTCAATGTCGTTTGAGTTCGCGTAATCCCGTTAGTAGGATTCCCCAGAGGGTCTTTAGCCGCCAAATAAAAGTTAATACGTGCATCGGCAGCAATAGGTTTGAAAATATCGCGGGTAAAGATGGTATCCGAATTCAATCGTCGAAACGCATCGTTGAGCACCTTCATTTGACTGATAATGAGGCTGTCGTGAACATTTTCAATGGGTGTGCGATACAATATATGAAACACCACAGGGATGCTGAAGATTGTATCTTCAGGTTGATTTTTAAAAGATTTTTTCACCTCCAGGTTACGAATGGCCTCCTGATGATGAGATTCGTAGGCATCTCTATACCCAGGAAATCTAATGTTCAATTGTTCGATGTACTGTGTTTGCCCACAAGGTTCAAGATTCGATTGCGCTTGCAGGTTTGAAAAGGATGCTGTCAAAAAAAACAGCAATAATATTTTATTCATGTGTAACAAAGATCGGGAAAACTTGCTTATTTCGCTAAGGACTTTCATCATTTTCCTGTAAAACTTGGCTTTCTCTTTTCATTAAAAGCGGTAACCCCTTCCTGATAATCTTCAGAATCACCGGCAATCTTCTGACAAAATGCTTCATAATCGAGCATGGTATCGAGGTCGCTGTGAAAGCTCTTGTTCAGCATCTTCTTCATCAAAGCTATGGCTTTGGTGGGTGCCTGTGCATAATAATCGGTGTATTTGGCCACGGCTTCGTCTAATTGCTCTGTTGGAACTACAGCATTCACCATCCCCCATTCCATCGCTTTTTGAGCCGACACTTTGTTGCCCATGGTCGACAATTCAAACGCGCGATTGCTTCCAACCAGTCGGGGTAAAAAGTAGGAGGAACCCGAATCGAGCACCAGCCCTACATTCACAAAAACTTCGATCATCGATGCGTTCTCAGAAGCAACGATGATATCAGACGCCAGCGCCAAAGAGCAACCTGCTCCGGCCGCCACTCCGTTCAGGCGACAAACGATGGGCTTAGGCATGTTGCGCATAGCCCGGATGATGGGATTATAGCGCTTGTACAATGATTCCGATAAGTCGCGTTTCCCGCCACCGGAAATGGCCTTCAAATCCTGGCCGCTGCAAAATGCCTTCCCGGCACCGGTGAGCACAATCACACGAACTTCTTCGTCTCTCGATGCGGCCTTAAAAGCATCCTGCAATTCATAACTCTGCTCGTCATTGAATGCGTTAAACACATCCGGACGATTTAAGGTGATGGTGAGCACTGCTCCCAACTTTACGTACAACAATGATTTAAATTCTATAGCCATAAATAAAAAATATGATTGACATGAGACTTAAAGAGGTTAAAAAACCCGCGTATACTTCCCTTCTGCTATGGGCCTGAAGGATGAGTCTGGCACTCATTACCACACCGGAAATAATCAGCACCGCGAGGATCAC
>JBIIVF010000027.1:0-21867 GCA_044339595.1 Bacteroidia bacterium | reverse complement strand
TAAAGAAATGCTTGTAATCTAATAATCAGCACAATCAGCAGGGGGTGGTAAATTTGTTCAATGCCAATTGACAAAAAATTGTTTAGTAAAGAAAAACTGAAAACAAAAGAGAAAAATGAAATAAGAAGATCAATTGCCAATATAAAACCCCTTGGATAGTTCTTAGAAGTCGCTTTTTCGAATAGACTAATTAACATGATCAGAGATTGTTATAAGTTGCAAAAATATATTATTTGAAGTCTATTGCTGCATATAATCATTTTAAAATGGTTACATTTCCTTTACGATAATGCACAGATCGGTCCCAACCGGTGAAGGTAATCTGATAAATGTAAACATTATTCGAGGTGAGTTTATCCTTGTAGTAACCGCTCCAGATGTCGTGTTTATCGCGCGTTTCATACACTTTTTCTCCCCAACGGTCATAAATTCGTAAATGATACTCTTTTACAAAAACGGGTACAATCCCCCATTTTTCATTGAGTTGATCTCCATTTGGAGTAAATGCATTTGGCACGTGCAATAGCGGTGGCTGAATCAGGTAAATCGTGTTAGAATAGCTAATGGCGTCATAACTACCCACGTTTTCTGAGGCCATGATTCTGTAAAAATATCCTCCCCAATCATAATCTAAAGCGTCATCTTTTTGAAAAAAGGTAGATTCATTGTTGAGCACCAACGGTCTAAGCGATCCCGTATCTACGCAGCGTTCCAGCAAATAATCCTTTACACCACCTTTCCATTCTTCATAAGGGTTCCAACTTAAATTGAAATAAAATGGTTTCTCTTCTCCACTGAGCACTACGGTGCAGCCTTTGTTGCTGATTTTGCTGATATGCCCGCAATTATCATTTACCACAATGGCATAGCAATAGGAAGTTTTTTGAACGTTGACATCTTTATCGAGATAAACCGTATCAAATCGACTGCCAACCGAGGTGAGGTATTCGAATTGGGGTTTTTCAAAGTTTATTTTTCGGTAAACGTCGTAGCTTCCAAAATCCGCTTCGGTTGAAGCCGTCCAGACTACTTTAATATTCTTGTTGTCCTCTACGGTTGCGGTAATAACATAGCTTACTTCAATGGGTATCTCATATTCTTTTGATGAAGAAACCAATATGGAGGTATCACCCTTCAAACCGCATTTGTTTTGAGCGATCAGAAAATAAGTGTAATCATTGAATTTAGGATTATTCACATCATAGTCATCATAGGTTCCTTCATTTTGATTGTATATGGTATCGATGATGGTGATTTTTCCATTGGGTTCCCTTTTAAAAAGCAACAGATATTGAAAATAATGAGATCGAGTCGTTGATTCCCAGCTCAGTTTAAGATGAGTTTCCTGAAAATTAAGACAAATTGTTGCCGGGGGCGGAACAGGAGGAGGTGGATTGACTTTGATACGTATTACTGCGGAGCTATCTTTGTAATCAGGACAACCTTTGTCTCTGACTTTAACAAGAATTTCAACCGTATCCTTCAAAACATCTTGACAATCGGCAATAAACCGAAAATAGCTATTTACTTGAACGAATCCTGAGTCAAACTTGCTGAATTGAAGGTTATTTATAATGCCTGTTTCCGGCAGATAAGTTACAAATAGGGAGTCTTCATCGGGGTCTGTGCAGGAATAATCAAATTGTATGGTATCCAAAGCAGTCACTTCGAAAAAGGTGTCTTTGGGTTCAGGCGCATTGTTCAGGTTTCCAAACGCAATTTTAAAGGCGGCATTGCTGCACCTGGGGCTATAGTTTTTTTCTGCGAAGGCTCCTTTCGAAGTGGGGAAATCGCTAATTCTATTTTCGGCATTGCTTTCAGGACAACTGGCACAAACAGATTGGTAAATCACCCCTTTTTTATCAAATCTGCTGGTTCCGCCATCTACGTGATCATGCGTTCTGTATCCACCAAAATAAGTGGCATATACCAGTGATTTGGCCTCTTTACTAAGTACCATTAGATAAAAGTCACTTCCATCGGTTGTTTTTTGAACTGCATTGGGCGTAATGGATAATCCGCGGGTGCTGCTGAAAGTTTTGGTACTAGAACCACCGCCCCAACCTGAAACAAAAATCTTTTTACATTCATCCACCAAAAATGCATTGATTGTAACATCCGGTGATCCGTCGCCGGTACCCCAAACCGTGCTCCATTCGGAAGCTGAAAGGTCATTTTTGAATTTGGTAATAAATTGTCCTGAGTTGCGCACTGAATATACCCCTGATGAAACGGGCATACTGCCATGGGTTTGACCTACAACATATACTTTGTTTTCTTTATCGATTTCTATCCCAAATATCTGATCATATTTGTCAGTTCCCCAGTATGTCGTTCTGAGAATAGAGCCTCCACCTGAAGCTATAGAAGAGATAAATCCATCACACGTTCCACCTTTACTGGATGGCTGCACAGCGCCAGAAGTGCCGATTAAGTTGGTACTTTTGGTGCCCCCTGAAAAATACAAGGTACCTTTTGAATCGAAATCTATATTGTATATGGCATCATCAGAGGTGCCTCCAAAATAGGTGCTCCACAATATATCCGTTAATTCCGGATTGAATTTTACCAGAACCCCGTCTTGACCTCCTTTATTCATGGTCTGAATAGAGGCATTTTTTAGGGGTAGGTCATTGCTGAAAGTACAAGAACCGATGTAAATGTTGCCAACAGTATCGAGTTGCACTTCACCCCTGAAATCATCGGCGTAAAAATAACGGAGAATGGAAGCCTGATTGAGTCCGTCGCTTTCACTGCCTCCGAAATAAGTAGAACCTAAAAGTGCTGAACAATCGGCATTAAAACGGGTAACGATGATGTCGTTTTTACCGCCGCGCAAAGGCTGATAAGAACCGGGCGTGGTGGGGTAGTTCGGCGAAAAAGTGGTGCCAAAAACAATTAACTCATTTTGTTTATTCACAATGATGCTGTGAGGATATTCATTGCTTACCCCACCAAGATAGGTGGCATACAACAATCGGCTCCCGTCAGAAGAGTATTTTGATAAGGTTATATCACATTCAAAATAATACGCATACAGTCCTTCCGATTCATCGTTGCCGCCATTATAAGATATGTTGAAAGCTCCGGGAGTGGCCGGAAAACGACCTTCAAGAAATAGGGTGGGCCCTGTTGCAATACCACCGGCGTACAAATTGCCGGCTTCGTCATAGGTTGCCGTAAAACCAAAATTATCAACTGAATTACCGGCATAGGTTGAAAAGACCAAATCCGGATCAATGACTGTTTTCGAGAAAGGATCATAAGAATCAATAGAAAATCCGATTAATCCGTTTTCCATGGTGTAACGTCCCTCTAGTTTTATTTTGCCTTCAGGCGTTTCTCGGTAAATTTCCGGTATGGTTTCAATAATGGAGCCCACAGATGTTTCTATTTCGATGCGGTTATTTTTATTCCGTATTTCATTGGCTCCTTCGTATTTCCAGCGGATTTGGGAAGGATCGCCACCGGAATGAACAATGAAATTATATTTCATGCCATGTTCAGTGATCTGATATTCCAAATCTATCAGAGGGTAGAGGTTTTCTACCGTAATGGTTTGAAATGAACGTACTCCGCTTTTCCAATGATCCTGTTCTTTACCGATGAAATAATTGCGATGCCATTGGAGCGGATCCGAAGCCACATGGGAGGGGTTAGCCTGTGCCCCCACAAACTTCAATTTAAGCACATGATATTTTAATTTCTCTTTTTGAGATTTTGACTTAAAACGTTTGTTCTCAGTCAGATGGCCATGTTGGAAAAGTTCCTTCCACCCGGATGAGTCAAAGTCCAAAAGACGAAATCCATCCTGTTCAATAAAAATGGCGTGATTGGCATATTCACTTTGATACAAAATACGATTATCCCATTGGCCCTTATTCTCAATAAATGCCGGCTGACTATACCCTTGAAAGTAAGAGAGGGTTATTAAAAATGTCAGTACAAGGGATCTCATTTTTATCGAAATGACCTCAAAAATAAGTCATAAGGCTGACTCTCTGCCTATTTAAAAGATGAAAGAGACAATTAATGAGATTAATGTGGCATTCAAAGCGAATACTTTTTTTTGAAATGGCCCGTTTTGGGAATGAATGGTCAGAAACAAGAATGAATTATAACGCACTCATTTTAAGGGTGTGACAAAATATTCAACGAAAAGCACGCGCAATAAGTGCTTACTCAAGTGTTTGCGAATGGCATGAAAAAAAACAATCGCAAGACCAAGTTGAAGGCAAGATTTAGTATCCCACCGGATCAAAAGCGATTACTTGTACATTGTATTTATAGAGCCTCCCGTCTGCCAATTTAACAGAAACCTCAAAAGTTCTGTCTTCTGCTTTTTTATTGTCAATTTCGGGTGTCCATGCAAGGGTTGGCATTCCATATCCTTCTATAACAGGATGCTGTTTTAAAGCGACCGGCTTGCCATTTTCCATCATGCTTACTTGCGCACCTTTCAAATCACGGTAAATGCTGAAAGACCAGTTTTTAAATACTACGACCTGGGGTGTAAATCCTTCAGGAGGCCAAGAAACAAATTGATTGGCAAACATGGCAGTATCAGTGGTGCCGCTATCGTCAAGCGCCCAGATAGAACTGTATTTTTCAGTTGAACCATGACCAAATATTTTACCGTTGTGGTATAACATCCACCTGCGGTTGCCTAATGAAACATTGTTGTTGTCGGCCACAAAACTGGTAACAGCGTAACTCGTATGTGCGTCTTTAATGAGCAATGAATATTTAGCGGCTGTGGCCCCCTCAATGGAATAACAGGCCCAATTTTTCTTTGGATCGTGGTCTAATTTATTATTTACTTCCATCATGAAAGCGGCTTTTTGGCACCATTCATTGTATTGAGGATCAAGGTATATTTCAGGAACTCCTGCATTTCTTCTGAAATAGTTGATTCGATTTTCTACCTTTTTGTGAATTTCAAGATCGATTTTTCCTTCATCACAGCGAGATACATCACCTTTCCATGTAAAATTATTGGTGATCATTCCGGCCACGGTGTCAGGTCTGGTGCGCGTTTCGTAGAAGTTGTAATAGAAATCTTCTTTTGCCAGGTATAACAATTTGCGATTCCATTCCGGATTTTGGGGTGTTTTTACCAACTCGGCTTTGATTACTTGTTTGGCTAAACCATATTGTTTATCGCGAATCAGCCCCTCAACATATACATCTACATTGGTTTTATGGGCTTTCTGCACCTCGGGTAAGTTTTGAATTTCGGGTTGAGCGTTTACCAAATCCCTGAATGCACCTTGATCCTTTAAACTGAGCTCTTTTGTCAAATTATTCATGGTAATGGTCTTTCTCATATCAAAAATTGGTTTTGATTTGGGAAACTGAGCCATGGCAGCATTGATGATAAGGGCGGTATACTCGAGGCTTTTGGTTTTAGAGGCGTGATCCATTATTACGACCCACCGGCTTTCTAAATCAGCAGGTTTTGGTGAATTGGCGGTTGATTTAATATACCTCCATGCCAAATTAGAAGACGCTTGATAGTGTTGATTGTTGAAATAATAGTTCGATAAAAGCCACAAGACATTTTCCGGTTTTTCTTCTACAAAATCGTCATATTTTTCATACTTCGGTTTATCCTTAGAAAGGGCTCTTTCATTTTTTATTTTGGTAAATTCAGAAATCCATCGGTCTGCATTATTCGAATCATTAGAAGAAATGGCATTTCTGATCAAATAGAGAAATAGCGCATTTTCCTTTTTTAGCAGGGCAGTGTCCGTCGGGAAATATTTTTGTGTCTTTTGAATGACTTCCATCATCATGGCACTTGGGGGCATATTGTCTATCTGTTCCCACGCGATTTTACTTTGATAATAGTCGAGTTTTTTGGTGGCACCAAAGATGGTTCTTCCTAAATCAAGGTAATAGTTCGCACTGTCATATTTTCCTTTATTCCAGTAGTAATCAGCGAAATACACAAAAGGTTCTTCTTCGAAACCGGCGTTGTCTTTATTTTTCATAAAAGACTCATAGTACCAGGAAATGAGCATAACATAGTTTTCTTGACCGAGCGTGGTATCACCTGAAAACATACTCAATTTACCCAACCAATAGAAAGCAGATGTATCACCGACCAATTTAAATGACTGATCATACAAACTAATTGCACGAGCCGTTTTGTTGATTTTATAATTGTCGTCGGCTTCTTGATTGTTTCGTTTAGCCAATAGTCTCAGTTGTGGTTCATAAGTATCGTAAGCTTTAGATCCTTTGTCTTTTTCAAGTCCTTTGAGGGCATACTTCATAGCTTCTTTTAGCACCTCAGGGTTTTTCTCAACATAGAATTTATCTTTTGACAATTCATGACTGCTGATGGCAACGAGATAATAGGCTTCCGGATTTTTTGTAGTTTCGGGATGTTCCGTAGCATCCATGGCATTTTTAAGTGCTTTCTTATAGGCCTTATCGCTGAGCGCAACTTTGGCGGTTTCGATGGCATCTTGCTGGGCAAATGACCAATTGTTCATCATCAAGAATAAACAGAATGCTGGTAAATATTTGAAAATCAATTTCATAGTTAAATTATTAATGCGCTCGATTTTGGTTATACAATTCATGTGTGGTCCAGGCTAAAGCTTTTGATTCGAACAGAATTTTAGTTTTTTGCCAAGTTTCGGCAAATAAATCTGAATTCCTGTAATTATCAAGTGCCTTTTCATCATCCCATATACTATACGTAAAGAACGTTTGTGGTAAATGCTTGTCTTGAAGCATGGTAAGAGAACGGCAACCCGGGAAAGTAGATATTTGAACTTTGACCAGATCAAAGAGAATTTTAAAATCTTCGATACAATCAGGTCTGAAATTCATCTTGACTATTCTAGTTATCATATCAATTCGATGCGGATAGCGCGTGATTTATTAAGGTTCATCAATTGGTTCGACTTCCCTTTTTTAACTCCTATATATAGGTAGCCTCGATTATTGAAAGCAGCAAAAGGTTCACCATCCCGAACCTCTGTAATAGTCTGGTGAATATTTTCTACCCATTCATGTCGACTTAAAAGTATTCTGAATCGATGCTGTTTAATGAAGGATTCAAAAATGCTTACATGAATATTGGTATGGGCATGGCCTAGACTATCGTTAAACATGACGGTACCAGTAAGTTTTGATTCATTCATAACGGGTCGAATCAGGTTTTTACGTTGATAGTCGTCGAACTTTATAAATCTTTGGTCGGATTGGTCATTCGATTTGAACAAACTCAAGACCGCTTCCGAGGCAACCTCCCAATCTTCTTGTTCTGAAAACAAAGAATGATCAAATAGAAATACATCAGGAGTAGATTCTTCAAAAATCATAGAAATTGAACCATTGTCGGGCAATAGAACGGACGTATGTTCATTTTTGGCAAACAGAAGATGCCCATTCATTGCATCGGCTGTATTTACCATAAATACGTGTAAAGTGTCCGACGGAAAGTTAGATTTAATCAAATTGAATATGTAGCTGCTTTCAATGATGTCAAAGGATTCATGGCGATCCGTAATTTCAACCAATGTGATATCCGAAAAAATACTGGATAATTTTCCCTTCATCATTGAAGCGTAATGTGAACCGATTCCGTAATCAGATGTTAGGGTGATGATATTCAATGGATCTAAGTTGATTTTGCAAAAAAAATGCTAATCCCACGATTTTCATGCGGAAAGCTGAATTAATTTGATGATATTAATTCCTAATTTTGAGCGATCTGAAATTCAAAGGGAATTTAAATCATAAAAGCCATTGATAGAAAAAATATTTGTTATTGATACGGTAAATCCGGCCACGTTCTTTTCAGCAGAAAAAGCTGCCATTCCATATTTAAAGCGGAAATTCCCGATGTTGAAGATTTCATCCAGAGGAAATGAAATAAAGGCTCAAGGCACACAAGCCGATCTTGAACTATTTGAAAAGACGGTAGAAGAGCTTGTCATTCGACTCAAAGGGAATCCACATTTTTCATTTGAAGAAGCTATTGATTTGATGGATAGGAGTTTGGACATTACTCGATCGGATAGTACGGAGGATAAAAATGTACTTGTGTATGGACCGAATGGCAAAATGATTCGAGCACGTACACCGAATCAAATAAAGATGGTAGAGGTTGTTGAGAACAATGATATCGTTTTCGCCCTTGGGCCTGCCGGAACAGGAAAGACTTATACTGCGGTAGCTATTGCCGTGAGGGCATTAAAAAACAAGGAGATTAAACGCATTATATTGGCTAGACCGGCTGTAGAGGCAGGGGAAAATCTGGGTTTTTTGCCCGGAGATATGAAGGAGAAAATAGATCCTTATCTCAGGCCACTGTATGATTCATTACAAGATATGATTCCTCCTGAAAAGTATTCTAAATATCTTGAAAATGGGACGATTGAGTTGGCTCCGATGGCATTTATGAGAGGAAGAACGTTAGACAATTGTTTTATTATTCTCGATGAGGCGCAGAATGCCACAGATATGCAACTTAAAATGTTCTTGACCAGAATGGGGCCTCATGCAAAGATTATCATAACAGGTGATCTTACACAGGTAGATTTGCCCAAAGCTCAGCGGTCCGGCCTTCGGCGAGCCGTTCGACTTCTGAAGGGAATAAAAGGAATAGAAATGGTCGAGCTTGATATCCAAGATGTGGTGCGACACCGTCTTGTGAAGGAAATCATCAAGGCTTATGAAAAAGATAACCTGGAACATATGCCCGAATAGGGTGGAAAAATCAAAAATTGTAAAGAATGTAATGGTTTAAATATCAGAACATTGAGTGTATAATTTAGATGAAATCTAAATTGAGAGGTGTGTATATTTTCAACCTTCGCGCGCATCTTTGATTGTTATATTTGCACCGCCTTAGGCATACCTATGTCATTTTGATATCAGATTTATGAAGAGATTTTTCTTTGTCAGTATGTTAAGTCTTCCATTGATAGTTTTCGGACAATCGTCCGGCTTCTATTCGGGTTCAACCTTAACCGCAGTGATTGTTTTAAGTGGAGTGTTAATTCTGATTGCAGGACTGCTTTACGGAATATCACGCAACCTCTCCGGTTTAATAAAGGAAAAACAACCTGATATGGTTGAGCCTTCTTTTTATGACCGGAAAATCAAACCGATTGTTTCAAAATGGAATCCCACCATTGTTACTTTAATAGTCGCTACCGGTTTGGTGTTGGTTTTGGGAGCATGGGGTTTTAAATTCGGAATCAAGGAAGTAGGAGTTCAGCAAGATTATGCGCCTACTCAACCCATTAATTTTTCACACAAACTTCATGCCGGCGCATTAGAATTAGATTGTAAATATTGCCACAGCACCGCAGATAAAAGTAAGCAGGCCAGCATTCCTTCTTTGAATACTTGTATGAATTGCCATAAATATGTGCAGGCTACAGAGAAATACAATGGTAAAATTTCTCCTGAGATTCAAAAGATTTACGACGCCATTGGTTTTGATGGTTCAAAGAGAGAATATATTGCAGGTGCAGAGCAGAAGCCGGTTGAATGGGTTCGAATCCACAATTTGCCTGATTTATCTTATTTTAATCACTCTCAACATGTGAAAGTGGGTGGTTTGGAGTGTCAAACCTGTCATGGTCCGGTTCAGGAAATGGATAAAGTGTATCAGCATTCCAATCTTCAAATGGGATGGTGTATTAATTGTCATAGGGAAAGAGGTATTGATTTGAAGAATGAATACTATGCTGAAATCAAGGAACATTCCCGCAAAGAAGGCAAATACCACGTTACGGTAGCAGACAACGGCGGATTGGAGTGCGGTAAATGTCATTATTAAAATTTAAGTTATACCGAATAATCAATATTGTATAAATGCCAAGCAAGAATCAATACTGGAAAGGATTAGAAGAGCTGAATCAAGATGTCGCTTTTCTTGAGTCAAAGAAAAACGAGTTTTCTGAAGGCCTGCCCATGGAAGAAGCCTTTAACGGCGAATTTGCCTTTAATTCGAATCGAAGAGATTTTCTCAAGTTTTTCGGCTTCAGTGTAGCAGCAGTATCATTAGCAGCCTGTAACAAGGCTCCTGTGAAATATGCTATTCCTTATATCGTAAAACCTGAGAACGTTACACCTGGTGTGCCTTTGTATTATGCATCCAATTTGGGAATGTATAATGAAGGTTTCCCGATTCTTGTGAAAGTAAGAGAAGGAAGGCCTATTAAATTAGAAGGCAATGATTCTTCTTCCATATCAGGAGGAGGATTGTGTGCTACAGGGCAAGCGAGTATCCTTTCATTATATGATACCACCCGTTATAAAAACCCTCAAAACGGTGGTAAAGATGAAGAAGATTGGTCTAAGATTGATCAGGCTATCATTTCTAAACTGAACGTTATTGCAGCTTCAGGTGGCGCTGTGCGAATTGTGTCGCGCACTACTACCAGTCCGGTGATGAAAGCGGCCATTGCTTCTTTTACTGAAAAATACCCCACCGCAAAGCATGTAGTTTATGAGTCCGTATCTTACAGCGGTATCTTAAACGCCAATGCAGCGTCATTTGGTAAGAGAGTCGTACCTAATTACAAATTTGATAAAGCCAAAGTAATTGTAAGTTTTGGAGCCGATTTCTTGGGTACATGGATTGCCCCTGTTAGATTTTCGAGAGAATACAGGAAAAACAGAATTCCTTCTTCCGGCGATATGTCTAGACACATCCAGTTTGAATCACTTATGAGTCTTACCGGATCAAATGCCGATATCCGTGTTCCAATGCGCGAATCAAAGGAAGGCATTTATATCGCTACGCTTTATAATAAAATTGCAGCATTGGCCGGTGCATCACCATTAGCCGTTACTGCATCTCAAGAATTGGCCGGAGATGCTATTCAACATGCAGCAGCAGATTTGTGGAAAACCAAAGGTCAATCATTGGTTATCTCTAAATCTAACGACACCAATATTCAGACCTTAATCAACGGAATCAATGCCATGTTGCAGAATTATGGCAGCACCATCGATTTAGATAACCACAGCAATATTTCATCCTTCGATGAGCAGGCTTTTGACAGTTTTGTTTCAGATTTGGATGGAGGTAGCATTAAGGGTGTTTTATTCCTGAATTGTAACCCGGTTTATTCCTATCACAATGCGGATAAGCTGAAAGGTGGTCTTAAAAAAGCCTCATTGGTTGTTTCAACCGCTAATGGGCCTGATGAGACTTCTTCAGTGGCAGGTTTTGTTGCTCCTGATAGCCATTTCTTGGAGTCATGGGATATTCTGGAACCACAGAAAGGTCATTATGTATTCTCACAGCCAACCATCAGCAACGTTTTCAATACCCGTCAGTCTTTTGAAAGTTTGTTGACATGGGCAGGTAAAAAGCCGGTTGCAGATGGCGATAAATCTGCCGCCTATAATTTTGTGAAAAGTGTTTGTGTATCGGGCATTACTCCCAATTGGGATAAAGCGATACACGATGGTTTGTTCGTTACAGGAGAGGTACCCCCTTCGGTTCCTTCTATGAACCTATTATTGAACGCGGCTGCCACTGCTGCTACACAGGTTGTCTCAGGTGATATGGATCTGATTTTATATCAAAAAATTGGTCCAAGAGATGGATCATGGTCCAATAACCCATGGGTGCATGAATTGCCGGATCCTGTGACCAAAGTTTGTTATGATAATTATTTGACCATCGGCAAATCGGATGCAGATAAAATGTCTCTTGTTCAAGGAGATTATGTAAAAGTGACGGTAGGTGGTCAATCCATTGAGCAATTGCCGGTATTAGTTCAACCTGGTCAAGCCATTGGAACAGCAGGTATTGCCATCGGATACGGAAGAAAGGTAGCAGATACAGTAACCAATGATCTGAAAGATTTAGGTAAGAACGCATTTGTGTTCACCAGCGTTAAGAATGGTTCGGTAAGTTACCTCGCTTCAGGTGTGAAGATCGAAAAAACCGGTTCAGGTTACGAATTTGCACAAACACAGTCACATCAGACCATGGAAGGTCGTGACATTGTGCGCGAAGCAACGCTCAGTGAATATAAAGATGATCCCTATGTAACCAATAAGAAACACCATAATTTGGTTTCATTGTGGGAAGAATATGATTATTCTAAAGGACATCATTGGGGCATGGCTATTGACTTGAATGCATGCACCGGTTGCGGTGCTTGTGTGGTAAGTTGTAGCATTGAAAACAATGTGCCGGTAGTAGGACGTACCGAGATTCGACGCAGAAGAGAAATGCATTGGATTAGAATAGATCGCTACTATAGCTTTCCAACATCCAATGGTATGATTGGAAAAGAGAAGCAGATTGAAAAAATTTCAGATGCTGAAAAAGATCATGCATATGAAAACGTGCAAGTAGTACATATGCCAATGTTATGTCAACATTGCGGTCATGCTCCTTGCGAAACGGTTTGTCCTGTATTGGCCACCACCCATAGCAGTGAAGGGTTAAATCAAATGACCTACAACCGTTGTATTGGCACCAAATATTGCGGAAACAACTGCCCTTATAAAGTGAGAAGATTCAATTGGTTCAGATACAACGATAACGACAATTTCGATTACCATTTTAACAATGATTTAGGTAAGATGGTCATTAATCCGGATGTTACGGTTCGTACCAGAGGAGTGATGGAGAAATGCAGTTTCTGTATACAGAATATCCAATCAGCAAAACTTTCCGCAAAAAGAGAGAATCGCACCATGAAAGATGGCGATGTAGTTACCGCTTGTGCGAGAACTTGCCCATCCGGCGCTATCGTATTTGGTGATATGAACGATCAGAATAGTGAAATTAGCAAACTTTACAAAAATGAACGCTCTTATCACGTTTTGGAAGAATTGGATGTAAAGCCAAGTATCGTGTATATGACCAAAATCAGAAACACCGAGAGTAAAAAGAAAAATCCTAAACATTCATAATTAATAATCAATGTTTGAAGCAGCTATAAGAAAACCGCTGGTAACCGGTGAGAAAAAGTACGCCGATGTAAGCAATGACATTTGCAGGCCTATTGAAAATCCGCCTACCAAGCAATGGTGGATGGGTTTTACACTGGCCTTTATCTGCCTTATGATTCTCGGTGGAACCTTGGCTTACACGACCATGTCGGGTATTGGAACTTGGGGGGTGAACAAGTCAGTAATGTGGGCTTGGGATATCACCAACTTCGTATTTTGGGTGGGTATTGGACACGCAGGAACTTTGATTTCTGCGATCTTGCTTTTGTTTCGTCAAAAATGGAGAATGTCTATTAACCGTTCTGCAGAGGCGATGACGATTTTCGCGGTATTTTGCGCCGCAATTTTTCCTTTGTTCCACATGGGACGCGTATGGTTAGGCTTTTGGCCTCTCCCGTTGCCCAATGCTTTTGGCTCACTTTGGGTGAATTTTAACTCACCACTTTTGTGGGACGTATTTGCGATCTCAACGTATTTGTCGGTATCATTGCTGTTTTGGTATCTGGGTTTAATTCCTGATATCGCTACTGTAAGAGACAGAGCCACTTCTAAGGCTAGAAAATTCTGGTATGGATTTTTTGCCATGGGATGGAATGGTTCTGCAAGAACCTGGCATCGTTATGAGGTTGTGTCCTTGATTCTGGCGGGTATTTCTACCCCGTTGGTACTTTCTGTGCACACCATCGTATCTATGGACTTTGCGACTTCTGTAATTCCGGGATGGCATACAACCATTTTTCCTCCCTATTTCGTTGCGGGTGCGATTTTCTCAGGATTTGGGATGGTACTGACTCTGTTGGTAATCGCCAGAAGTGTAATGAAGCTCGAGGACTACATCACAGTTGGTCACCTTGAGGCCATGACCAAAGTGATCATGCTTACAGGTTCTATGGTAGGTTTAGCTTACCTGACAGAGTTCTTTATCGCTTTCTATTCCGGCGTTGAATACGAACAATATGCGTTTGCTAACCGTGCATTCGGTCCTTATTGGTGGGCATATTGGACCATGATGAGCTGTAACTTGTTGGCACCACAGGTGTTTTGGTTCAAATGGGCCAGAACTACACCATGGTTCATTTTCATCATGTCTATTGTTGTGAATATAGGAATGTGGTTTGAGCGATTTGTAATTATCGTTACATCCCTGCATAGAGATTATTTACCATCATCTTGGGTTATGTACTACCCAACATGGGTTGAAGTAGGCATTTTTGTTGGAACATTCGGCTTGTTTTTTACATGCTTTTTCTTGTTCAGCAAATTCCTGCCTGTGGTGAATATGGCAGAAGTTAAAGGAATTATTAAGAGTAAGGAATAACCAATTTAGTTGAATAGAGATGTTAGACAAAAACCTGATTATTGGAGTATATGACGATGCCGATCAATTGATCGACGGCGTGAGTAAACTCAAGAAAAACAATGTCGAAATATTTGACTGTTACACGCCTTTTCCGGTACATAACCTGGATAAAGCCATGGGCATTAAAAGGTCGAACCTCACGGTAGGTGCCTTTCTCTGCGGATCTTTGGGCTTTTTGTCCGGTTTGGTCTTGCAATTTTATATGCAAGTATTTGATTGGCCGATGAATATTGGTGGTAAGCCGGATAATTTTCTTATGCTTCCAAGTATGGTACCTGTGACCTTTGAGTTGACCGTATTATTTACAGCTTTTGGAATGGGTATTTTATTCTTCTATAGAAGTAAAATGCTACACGGAATAAAAGAGGATGTTTTAGACAGAAGACAAACCAATGATTTATTGCTGTTGACCGTTGAAAGTGACCTTCTACACGGTAATAAAGAGGAAGTAATTTCAATGATGAAAAGTACCGGAGCCATCGAAATACGTGAGCGTCAGGGTGAACAAGCAGCCCATCAACATTAAGATACGAAGAAGATGAAGCATTTAATAAATAAGATTTTCGGGTTGGGTTTCATTGCAGTCAGTGTAATGTCTTGTACAAGCGGTGGAGAAAATCCCGGTATTGAGTACGCTCCTGATATGTATGTGTCCAAAGGGTATGAGCCATTCTCTCAATTAGGAAAGAAGGAATTAAATCCACATGGAATGACCATGAGAATGCCGGTTGCCGGCACCGTGGCAAGAGGGCAAATGTCCTATATTTATCCATTTGCCAATACAGCAGAGGGATATGAAGCTTCTTCAGGTTATATGAATCGGGTTCCGGCTACCAAATCCAATATTGCTGAAGGAGAAGCATTGTATTTGACGTATTGCTGGAATTGTCATGGTAAAAAAGGTGCCAACGATGGTCCTGTTATAGCAGGCGGAAAATTCCCACCTCCACCATGGGCGAACTATCAAAGTGAATATATTCAGACCTTGCCTGAAGGAAAAATCTACCATACCATAACATATGGTAAAGGATTAATGGGCTCTCATGCTTCAGTTCTTTCTCCGGATGAAAGATGGAAAGTGATCAGCTATGTAAAACAATTGAGTTTGGGAAGCAAATTTGTCTATGCTCCGGATGCCGCAACCAATATTGCGACAGAAGCGGCACCGTCAGCTACCGCTAATGTTCCCGCCACTCCTGTGAATAACAATAACCACAACTAATTAACAGTTCATTAAATGGGCCACCACTATATAACTGAGATTCGCGACGAGAAGTTCGAATTCACCACCAAAAGCCGTATTATCGTTACGGTTGTATTTATTGTAGGTCTCATTCTGGCTGCTATCGGCGCTATGAATGTGAAGAGCAATTGGGATCACACCGCTAAGGATGCTCATGCATCACATGCTGAAGCTCCTGCTGCGCACGATGGTGGTCATGCCGCTGCTGCTCCAGCCGAAGATGCACATGCCAAAGATGCACATGCGGGTGGTGGAGCTCATCATCACGAAAAGTCATGGGTAACCCGTGTTTGGGCAAATTTTGTGATGAATAGCTATTATTTTATGCTTTTCTCGGTCGGAGCATTGTTCTTTATCGCAGTAAATTATGCTGCCAATTCAGGTTGGAGTACCTTACTCAAAAGAGTTGCGGAAGCAGTTTCTGGCTATTTGCCGGTTGCGTTTATTACCATAGGAGCGGTTGTGCTTTTTGGTAAAGGAGAAATTTATCACTGGTATCAATACCTCAGCCAAGGTTTAAAAGAAGGTCAGGATGGATATGATGCCATACTTGCAGGAAAAACCTGGTTCCTGAATAACAATTTCTTCACCTTTGGAGTGATCATTATTATTGGTCTTTGGATTTTATTCCGCACGCTGTTGAGAAGAGCCTCTTTGAAAGAAGATAACGAAGGTGGAATGATCCAATACTTAAAATCTATCCGCCTTTCAGCAGCCTTTTTGGTCATCTTTGCTTTTAGTTTCAGTATCCTGAGCTGGATGATTATGATGAGTATAGATGCACATTGGTTTAGCACTATTTTTAGCGTTTACAATTTTGCCATAGCATTCGTAACAGGATTAACTGTTTTGATGTTCTTTACCTTGTATTTGAAATCCAAAGGATATCTCGAAATCGTATCAGACGAAGTCATCCACGATTTAGGAAAATTCATGTTTGCCTTCAGTATTTTTTGGGCTTACATATGGTTGGCTCAATTCCTTTTGATTTGGTATGCGAATCTACCTGAAGAGGTTGTTTACTACGATGCTCGCCTCACAGAACAATTCAAACCATTGTTCTTGACCAACGTGGTTATGAATTTTGCATTGCCATTCCTCATCTTAATGATGCGTAATGCTAAAAGAAATCCAAAGGTTTTGCTTGTGGCCGGATCCATAATCTTGTTGGGTCATTGGTTAGACATGTATCTGATGGTAATGCCTGGAACTTTGGGCGATAAAAGTGGATTTGGTTTGCTTGAAATTGGGATGACTATTGCCTTTGCAGGATTGTTCATCTACGTTGTATTGCAAGGCTTGAGTAAAGCCAATTTGATTGCCAAGAATCACCCTTTCTTGTTAGAATCAGCCAATCACGACGTTGGGGTTTAATTCCCTTATCATATTCAAAAAAAGCCATCCAATGCGGATGGCTTTTTTTTGCCCTGCTCCTTTTTCAAAAGTTTAACGTATTATTCTTCGTTTGGTCGAGCTTCTTTGGGATGGTATGGTTTGATTTTATTACTTGCAACTGATTTGGACCGCTTAAACGAAATTTATCATACCCTTTTAAAGAATCCGCTGCGAACGGCTCTTACTGCATTTGGTGTGGGGTGGGGTGTCTTTATGTTGATGGTTGTTTTAGGGTCAGGTAAGGGGCTTGAAAATGGTGTTCGAAGCATGTTTGCCGGATTTGCAACCAATAGCGTTTTCTTTTGGGGCCAATCTACGTCTATCGCTTATCAAGGATTACCAAAGGTTCGACCCATGCAATTCGAAAATGATGATATCCCTTATCTAAAGAGAGAAGTGCCCGGAATCGACATACTTGCCCCCCGAAACCAGCTAGGTGGCTTTATGGGCGGTAATAATGTGGTTTATAAAGACAAAACCGGCGCATTTTCGGTTACCGGAGACTACCCTGAAATTATGTCGGTGAATCAGGTATTTATCGATACCGGTCGTTTTATTTATAAATAGGAAATTAGCAGTAATAGAAATGTTGCTGTTGTTGGCAAGAGGGTCGCCGAAGTGTTGATTGGCGATAAAAATCCGTTACAGGAATACATCCAAATCAATGGGGTCTATTTTCAAATAGTAGGGAGATTTCATACGAAGAAAAGCGGGAGTGAGGCCGAGAGGGATGAACAGACCATTTATATACCTTTTACAACCTTTCAAAAGGCATTTAACAAAGGCAAATCCATTGGATGGTTTGCCATCACCTGCAAGCCCGGTGTTAAAGGATCACAGGTTGAAGCCGATATGCGGAAAGCATTGAACCGAAAATATAGAGTAGCTCCGGAAGATGACAGGGCTTTTGGAAGTTTTAATGTGGAAGAGCGATTTGCGAGTATGGAAAATACTTTCACAGCGGTCAGACTGGTCTCATGGTTTGTTGGGTTGATGACCCTATTTGCCGGGGTCATCGGAGTTAGTAATATTATGCTCATAACGGTGAAGGAACGAACCAGAGAAATTGGAATCCGAAGGGCTATCGGAGCAAGTCCATGGGCTATCATGACACAAATTGTTCTTGAATCTATTGCACTGACCTTGATTTCGGGTTATTTAGGAATGGTTTCCGGAATTTGGTTACTCGAAGGGTTAAATAAATTGGGTATTGCCGGTAATTTTTTCAAAAACCCGGAGGTTTCTATCAATGTCGCGGTAACCTCTTTGTTTATTTTGGTAGTGTCAGGCGCCCTCGCCGGAATTTTGCCTGCCAGAAGAGCCATCAGTATTAAACCGGTAGATGCATTGCGTTATGAATAGTCGGTTTCTTTTTGAATTTGGTGGTATTATCTTTGCTTTAATGCATCAGAAACCTGCAAGTCGGCGTTATTCCATCCATATGAAACTCATTTTATCTGCATTCTTTTATTTGTTCTTAACCCATAATGCTCAGGCCCTTGCAAAGGAATTGCGCTATGATAACTTCATATATGAGTCCAAAATTGAAACGGTTCTATTGAGCAAAAGTGATCAGATTTACAATCCCATGCCGGTGATTGGTTTAAATAGTTCAGAAATTCTGACCCTTACCTTCGATGAACTTAAAAACACCAATGATTTCTATCAATTCAGTGTGGTTCATTGCGATGCATCCTGGAAACCAAGCCAAATGCTGGCTACAGAATATATAAGCGGAAATCAGGTAGAGAGCATCAATCAGTTTTCTTACTCAACCAACACCTTTCAAAAGTACGTTCACTATAAAACCAGTTTCCCGACTGCCGATATGCAAATCACCCGGAGTGGAAACTTCTTATTGAAAGTTTTTAGAAATTTTGATGAAGAAGATTTGATCATTACGCGGCGTTTTATGGTGCTCGACAACAAAGTGAGATTTAGTGGTACGGTAACGGCGGCCACCAATCCTGAATTTCGTTTTTCAAAACATGAGATTGATTTCACTGCTGACTACAAGGAATACGAAATTCCCAATCCGTTTTTGGATGTTAAGGCAGTAATCATGCAAAACAATGACTGGAACAACGCCATTTACAGTCTCAAGCCTCTCTTCGTAAATAACAACGAACTCATCTTTAATTACGAAGATAAAAATCTGATGGATGCCGGCCATGAATTTCGTTTTTTTGACATTCGATCGCTTCGTTTTTTTAGTAACAATGTGGCTGAAAAGTATTTTGATTCACTCACCAATGTGGTGCTGAGACCTGAAGATATACGTGCACATCTCAATTATTCTTATAACATTGATTATAATGGGAAAAGAGTCATCGCCAACAAGGATGGTAGTAAAATTGCCGAAGATGCCGATTATGCCATGGTCCACTTCTATTTGCGCAGCCCGAATGAAATGAACGTAGGCAAAGTATATCTCTACGGTGAACTCACAGACTGGAGAATTCAGGAAAAATACAGACTCGATTATTTGCCCCAATACAAAGGCTACTACCGGATGGCAAAGCTGAAACAGAGTTATTACAATTATCACTATGTAGTTTGGAATGAGGCAGAGAAAAAGATTGATAAAACTTTTACCGAAGGCAATCATTTCGAAACTGAAAATGACTATCACATTTTACTCTATCACAAAAATCCATTCTATGGCTATGATGAGTTGATTGGTTATCATTTACTTAATAGCGGAAATTTAGGCGTTCAAAAATAGGAGCATGCATCGGATTGAAGCAGACGAACTCCTTGCTTTGATGGCTTTGACTAGGGTGCAATTGGTGGGTAATTACACCACCAAAAACCTGATTGGTTATTGCGGCAGTGCCCGTGAAGTTTTTAAACAGACCAAACAACGGTTGCTAAAAATCCCCGGAGTTGGTGCCGGCACTGTAGAAAATATCCTGGCTTTTAATGATTTTAAGTCGATCGAACCGGAATTGGATTTTATTGACAACCATCAAATCAAGGTGGCAGCCTATTACCAGCAAGAATATCCATATAGACTTAAAGACATACCGGATGCCCCTGTTTTGTTGTTTTCGCTGGGTGACATAGATTTTAATGTAGATCGTACCATCGGTATTGTGGGTACACGAAAAAATACGACATACGGTAAGCAATTCACTGAAAAGCTGGTTGAAGAGCTCAAACCTTATAACGTTACCATCATCAGCGGAATGGCCTACGGTATTGATATTATAGCCCATAAAGCATCCCTTAAAAATGAGATACCCACCATTGGTGTAGTCGCCCATGGTTTGGACAGGGTTTATCCTGCGGTGCATACAGGGGTGGCTAAACAAATGATCAAAAGTGGGGGCGCCATTGCTACAGAACATCTTTCAGGAACAATTCCAGACCGAGAGAATTTTCCCAAACGAAACCGGATTGTTGCCGGAATGATTGATGCTTTGGTGGTGGTAGAAACGGATATTAAAGGTGGCTCGATGATTACCGCGAAACTAGCCATTAGTTATGATCGGGAAGTGTCTGCATTGCCAGGAAGGACCGAGGATGGATATTCAAAAGGTTGCAATTACCTCATAAAATCTCATCAAGCCAGTATGATAGAATGCGCAGATGATTTGGCTAAGTGGATGAATTGGGATTTGAAGAAAAGAACGCCGGAAAAACAGTTTACGTTGCCCATCGACCTGCATCCGGATCATCTCGAAGTTTTTGGAGTGATTCGTGAAAAGGGTAGAATTGAACTTGATACCCTGCTCCAAACGGTTAATTTATCGAGCAGCCGGTTGGCTTTCGTATTGCTCGAACTAGAATTCAGAAACCTGATTTTATCTTTGCCCGGAAAAGTATATCAACTTATACGCTAACCAAAACCATTTTGACTGATTCATTGCACGAACTGCCCTTAAGTCGTTTTGACTACCACCTCCCTGAAAATAACATCGCCCAAAAACCGCTGGAAGTAAGGGATGCATCCCGTTTGCTTTGTTATCAAAACGGTCAAATCTCACATCATCATTTTCAGTCGCTGCCCAATCTGCTCTCCGAAAACACTTGCCTGGTTTTTAACGAGACCAAAGTAATTCCTGCCAGGCTTATTTTTACCAAAGAAAGCGGGGCGAGAATTGAAATATTCCTCATTGAACCCATTCAACCTGAAGGAGGGATGGAAGTAAATCTTGCATCGAGAGATCGCGTCATTTGGAAGGCGATGGTGGGGAATGCAAAAAAATGGAAGCTCGGACAAACGCTGACCGGATGGGCGGGGAGTACACAAATACTGGCGGAATGGCACGACAAAGAGAACATGATGGTTTTACTTCGATGGGATTCCGGAGCATGCTTTTCTGAAATTTTAGAAGTTGCGGGGAAAGTCCCCCTTCCACCTTATATACATCGGGAGGCCGAAAATTCGGACAAAGCATCGTATCAAACGGTTTATGCCCAACGACAAGGAGCAGTGGCAGCGCCCACGGCCGGACTCCATTTTACATCCAATGTACTAAATTTACTTTCAGAAAAAGGGCACCAATTGTCTTATTTGACCCTTCACGTTGGAGCGGGTACTTTTCAACCGGTTGTCCATGAAAACGTCTGGGATCACCCCATGCACAGCGAATATTTCGAAGTCTCGGTTGAAACCATCAAAACCTTGCAAAATGCTGTTCACATTGCCGCAGTGGGCACCACCAGTTTGCGCACCCTCGAAAGTCTTTATTGGTTGGCCGTTTGGATGGAGAAATCCGGAGAATGGCACTCCCATCTCAACAAAACGATTCCCTATACGATGTCGTCTACATTAACCTATTCCGAAGCGATGCGGTACCTTGCGAATTATTGCGAACAACATCAATTGAATGCACTTTCGGCGTTTACTTCCATTATGATTGTTCCGGGATATCAGTTTAAGTCGGCACATGCGCTCATAACCAATTTCCAC
>JBIIVF010000135.1:0-6233 GCA_044339595.1 Bacteroidia bacterium | reverse complement strand
CGGAATGAAACCAAACGATGCTTACAACAAATCTTTGAATATAAATGCTGCTTAATTCAACACTCTATATTAACTTAGCTGCCTCAACCTATTGGTCCAACAACTGGGGAGTATTACAGTTTATGATCAACCCCGTTACATTCGATAAATCAGACTCGTTAATAACAAATTCAATATTGATACCTAAAATCTCGAATTAAAAATCTCCATTCGCATTGTCAAAAGTTAGCGCCAAGGCCAAACAACCCATCACGATTATCAAATGATCTAATTATTTCCTTAGGCCACTTAGGTTATTAACAATTCCTCAGTCATTTCATTGTCAATTGTTTCGCAATCTTTAAAAGTTAAATATAATGGGTTTATCTTCACGTTGATACTTAAAAATATGACACAAGACACCTGCCCAAATTGCCATCATCACAAATTTGAAATCAAGCCGGTTACCGGGAGTTCAGTATTAAACGGGATTGAAAAAGTGCTCGTTGCTCTCGGATTACCTGCCTCTTGGTTTAACAATTTGTTGGTGCGTTGCAAAACTTGCCAAGCTTACTGGAGAGCCTGATTCTACCAGTCTGACTTCTTTACATCCGGCTTCTTTTTTAATGAAGAAGTTAACTCATACTGCCACTTGTCTAAATATTCAAGTGTTTGTTCAATGCTATAATTAAAAGTGGCTTCATGATAATTAGCCTGCTTTGTATCCAACCACTTGCTTACATCATAATAAGATTGAGCTACCGCATGAACCCGTGTAATTTCATACCTAAACTTGTTGTCTTTAAACATGAGTTTGAAAGTATATTCTACAGAGGCACCATTGGGTGATACGATACCCTTCTTGTCTTTCGTGTTCAACTTAAACTTTGCCTTGCCTTCAATTTCACCGGTGGCTTTGTCTTGTGATTTAATCACGCCAACCGGATTGGTGTAGAATTTATTGATCCATGCAAGACCCCGGTCATACAGCTCATCCTTTGTGGTCCCGGGCACTTCAATGATGACTTCCCACCGAGCTTCGGTGCCTTCTTCGTTCATCGGAAACTCCAGCTCAGTTTGGGCATGTACGGTTGTAATAGCCAGAAAAGCGATCCACAGAAATATAGTTTTCATAATCCCGTTTGTTTGATGGTTAACGTTGTTTCGGCAAATATATTCTTTCGATACAAAAAGGTCTGCTAAACCCATATTTTTGACCGATGAACTTTCTGGCGCATTACTATATCGACCGAAAAAAACAAGATCCTGCTTTCACATTAGGTTTGCTCATGCCCGACATGTTGCGAAATTTCCTTAAAATCGGAACCCGAATAAAGGATGACCTGCCGCATCCAAAAGGAGCGGATTCTATTCGAATGGGGTCAAAGAAACATCATGAAAGCGATGTTTTTTTTCACAATTGTGAGCCCTTCGTACAATTAAATGATCAGGTCACGCAAAAATTAAGAACGAGCTCACTATCCTTCAAAAGAGATTGGTTTTTGTCTCACATCTTTGTTGAGCTCATGCTCGACCGAGTTATCCTTCAAAATAATCCGCTCCTTTCGGTTGAATTGTATGATGAACTATCGCAAGTGAATCGATGGGATATTGAACTTTACCTCAAAACAGGGGGAATTCATGAAATCGACCTTTTCTTTGAAGGCTACAATCGCTTTCTCTCAGCTCGTTACCTCGACACCTATACAGACCCTGATAGCATTGCCTATGCCATGAGTCGAATTGCTTCACGCATGCGTATTGATATTTCAGCGGCAGGTCAAAAAACGTTTTTAAGCAACTTAGCGGTTGAAATGGAGCCACAAATCCTTAATTTTATGAACTTTTTGGAGAAGCCTTCAAAAAGATTCATGATCGAACCTTAGATGATGTGTAGCCATTCTATATGCTCTTTCAGACTGTTGATTCTTTTGCTGTTCATTACCCTGAGCCTGCAAGGAGTCTATGCGCAAAACGCACCAAAATATAGCAATGAATTTTTATCGATTGGGGTGGGCGCCCGCTCCCTTGCTATGGGAAAGGCGGTTTCTGCCTCTACTGAGGATGTCATGGCCGGGTACTGGAATCCGGCAGGTCTCACCGGCATCAAAGACAATATTCAAATAGGCTATATGCACTCGGCTTATTGGTCAGGAGTGGCCAATTATGATTATGCAGGATTAGCGGTCAAGTTAAAAAACGAAGATGCCTTCGCCCTTTCAATGGTCAGATTTGGCATTGATAATATTCCCAATACCTTTGACCTCGTAAGAAACGGGCAAATTGATTTTAGCAGAATCACAGCATTCTCCGCGGTTGACTATGCTTTTCTATTGAGTTATGGCCATAAAAGTAAGATAGAAGGAATGAGTATTGGAAGCAGTGCTAAAATCATTCATCGCAAAGCAGGACCTTGGGGAACCGCCCTGGGTTTTGGTTTAGATGCCGGCATTCGTTATGCATCGCCAAAGAAATGGTATTTTTCTTTAATGGCGAGAGATATCACCACCACTTTCAACGCCTGGAGTTTTTCGTTTAGCGATAAAGAAAAAGAAATCCTTTCACAAACCGGAAATGAAATTCCGCAAAACAGCATGGAAACCACCTTGCCTTCATTTTTACTTGGAGCAGGCAAAGATATTCGCATCGGGAAAGACTTTGGCTTATTGGCAGAAGTGAATTTACATATCACTGCGGACGGGCAGCGCAATACCTTGGTCAGTGGCGATCCATTCAGCATCGATCCAATGATGGGTGTTGAAACCAAATACAAAGAGATGATTTTCTTGCGTGGTGGATTTGGCAATTTACAGCAATCTTCATTGCCTGATTCTGACCAAACTTGGGTGATGGAACCCAATGCCGGCATCGGTTTAAAGCTTAAAGCCTTTGCATTGGATTATGCACTCAGTACCATCGGGAAACAGGCCACCGGCAACTATACCCATGTTTTTTCGGTGAAATTCTCTATAAATAAGACCGAAGAAAGTAAATAAAATGCCTTTTAGTCGTTTCTTCGTTTCAAGATTATAAACCATGAAATATTTCCTGATGTTTTCTACCATGGCCGCTATGGCCTTACCGGTTTTTGGACAAATAAAATACCCTGAAACCGCCAAACAAAATGTAACCGATATTTATGCCGGCTCAGTAAAGATCGAAGATCCTTACCGCTGGTTAGAGAACGACACCGCTGCAGAAGTTGAAAAATGGGTAAAGGCTCAAAACACCGTTACCCAAGGATATTTATCCGGAATCCCATACCGGGATAGAATCAAAGAAAGACTCACAGAAACCTGGAATTACCCGCGCTACTCAGCGCCCTTCAGAAAAGGTGAATACTACTTTTATAGCTACAACGATGGATTAAAAAATCAATCGGTGATGTATTATCAAAAAGGATTGAAAGGAGAGCCTCAGGTTTTTCTTGACCCCAACACATTGTCATCCGATGGAACTGTTTCATTATCAGGCCTCTATTTCTCAAAAGACAATCGTTACTGCGCATACATGATTTCTAAATCAGGCAGCGACTGGCAAGAATTGTTTGTGATGGAAGTTTCGAGCAGAAAATTGATGTCGGACCGTTTGAACTGGATAAAATTCAGCAATGCAGCATGGTATGAAGATGGCTTTTATTACAGTCGATATCCGGAGCCTACCGCCGGTCTGGAATTCTCTTCCGCTTCACAAAGTCAAAAAATATATTACCACAAACTCGGTGAATCGCAAAGTCAGGATTTATTGATTTATGAAGATCCTGAGCACCCGAAAAGATACATGTCTCCGATTGTTTCAGATGATGGGAAATTTCTTTTCATCAGTTTATCGGAAGGAACAAGTGGAAGTGCCTATCTCATTTCATCTCCACAAGGGAAGAAACCCACCGCATTTAAACCCTTTTTACCCGGATTCAAGAACAATTATGGCATCGTAGAGAATATTGGAAATCAAATATTGGTAAGGACAGATCTGAACGCCGGGAATTACAGATTGGTCATGGTTGATCCCGAAAACCCGGCTCCTGAAAACTGGAAGGATATCATTCCTGAATCTGAATCACTGCTGAGCGGTGTATCGTATACCGGCGGCAAAATCTTTGCTTCCTATCTGAAAGATGTAACCGGCAGGGTTTATCAGTTTGATGTCAACGGAAAGAAGGAAAAAGAAATTCCTATGCCCGGTGTAGGTTCTGTGGGTGGATTTGGCGGCGAAAAAGACGATCAGGAGATATTTTACACCTTCTCCAGTTTTATTCAACCTCCACAAATTTACAGATACGATATCCTTTCCGGAGAGAGCACTTTATTTCGCAAACTTGATTATCCGGTTGATTTACAGCAATTTGTATCCAAACAAGTTTTCTATAAAAGCAAAGATGGCACCTTGATACCGATGTTCATCATGCATAAAAAAGGAATAGAACTCAATGGAAATAACCCAACCCTGTTATATGCTTATGGAGGATTTAACATCAGTTTAACGCCTTCGTTTTCGCCATCCAACATTGTATTCATAGAAAATGGAGGGATCTACTGTGTAGCCAACCTGAGGGGCGGTGGCGAGTATGGCGAAAAATGGCATCAAGCCGGCATGTTGACGAATAAACAAAATGTCTTTGATGATTTCATTGCTGCGGCCGAATATCTGATTGCCGAAAAATACACGAACCCACAAAAACTGGCCATCAGCGGGAGATCGAACGGTGGATTGCTTGTTGGGGCTTGCATGACTCAAAGACCTGATCTATTTAAGGTAGCCCTGCCGGGTGTGGGTGTTTTGGATATGCTCCGGTATCATAAATTCACAGTAGGTTGGGGATGGGTGGTTGAGTATGGAAGCAGTGACCAAACCGAAGCCTTTCATAATCTGATCAAATATTCACCCTTACACAACCTTAACAAAGGCACAAAATACCCCGCCACCCTCATCACCACTGCCGATCATGACGATCGCGTAGTGCCGGCTCACAGCTTCAAATTTGCCGCTACCTTGCAGGAAATGCATCAGGGGAGTGCGCCCGTATTGATCCGTATTGATGAAAAAGCAGGTCACGGAGCAGGTAAACCCATATCAAAAACCATCGATGAATTGACCGATGTTTGGTCGTTTGTTTTTTACAATCTCGGCATGACGGTTAACCGTTAAGCTCGGTATAAGCAAGACGGGTAATCACCTTCTTCAATTCTCGGTTTAATACTTCCCTGGCCAGAAAGAGATACCGTTCATCCTGAGGTTTCTCTAATCCTTGCGTCAGAAATTTCGCAGGAACATCGATGCGATAAAACAAACTGAGCAATTGATTGCCACTTCGGATATCCGCATTGCGCAATTGTTCGGCCACAGATTGAACCAACAAATCAAGGTTTTGTGTAGATGCCTCTTTCAAATCCGGGAAAAGACCAAATTCCCCAAAATCCTTTTCCAATTGGGCCAACAACATCTTCATTACGGCTTCTTTATCCGCCACCTTGCTGATTTGCTCCAAAAGACTTAATTTGTTGTTCATATTTGTAAAATTATGCAAAATACTGATAAAACTCGTTGCTCCTGGTGTTTGAAAGACGAATTATACATGCGTTACCATGATGAAGAATGGGGCATTCCGATGCATGACGACCGGCATCTTTTTGAACATCTGGTTCTGGAAACATTTCAGGCCGGATTGAGCTGGCATACCATCCTCAAAAGACGAGAAAACTTCAGAATGGCTTTTGATAACTTCGACCCTCAGGTGATTTCAGGTTATGACGAATCGAAAAAAAATGCGTTGATGCAGGATGCCGGCATTATTCGCAATCGTGCCAAGATAGAAGCCAGCGTTAAAAACGCCGGACTTTTCCTGAAAATTCAGCGTGAATTTGGAAGTTTTCATCAATATCTTCAGCAATTCACCGGAGGAGAAATCAAAGTTTACCGACCGCTGGAAATGAGAGATTACCGGGCAGAAAGTGACTTGAGCAAAACCTTGAGCAAGGATTTAAAGAAACGGGGTTTCTCTTTTACCGGTCCAACGGGCATGCATGCTTTTTTGCAGGCAGTGGGGATGTTGGATGAGCATATGGCGCATTGTTATAAAGCGCAATAAAAAAGGAGGCCGAAGCCTCCTGTTCGGCTTAGTCTCTGACTGCGTCGGTGTGGTTTATAGTTTTTAACTATGCAGGATGAATTGAGAATAGCCGCAAAATTCAAATCATTGGTAAGAAATCTAGGTTTTAATTTGTACCACATTTTATTCAGAGAATAAATGACAC
>JBIIVF010000026.1:0-22139 GCA_044339595.1 Bacteroidia bacterium | reverse complement strand
GTATTTTGACGTGAATCTAACAAAATTTCGACTTATAATTGTAGACCAACAATCGCTGATATGAAAGAACTCTACGAAAAAATATTCGAAAACAATCGCAAATGGGTAGAAGAGAAAACCCGCAACGACAAAGAATTCTTTGCCAAATTATCAAAGGAGCAACGCCCTGATTTTTTGTTCATAGGATGTTCAGACAGCAGGGTTCCTGCCAATGAAATCATGGGATTGGAGCCCGGAGAGGTATTTGTTCATCGCAACATAGCGAATATGGTTCCCAATACCGACGTAAATGTACAATCGGTGATTCAGTATGCGGTTGAAAATCTGGAAGTTAAACACGTAATTGTGTGCGGACACTACGGATGTGGTGGGGTGTATGCCGCCATGCAAAGCCATGATATGGGGCAGATGAATATGTGGTTAAGAAATATACGCGATGTATATCGCCTGCACAAGATGGAGCTGAATGCCATAGAAAATGAACAAGCCAAATACGATCGGCTCATTGAGCTCAATGTTCAGGAGCAATGCGTAAACATCACCAAAACGGCCTCAGTTCAAAAAAGTTATATGAAAAAGGGATACCCTCAGGTACATGGATGGGTGTATGATTTGAAAAACGGATTGCTCAAAGATCTGAATCTGGATTTCGATAAAATTCTCAGTGATATCCGGGAAATTTATCATCTGGAGTAACCCTTATAATTCGTGCTTCACTTTTCTGTAAAACTCCCGCTTTCGTCGTGTTTCCTTCGTTTTAGATAATTCGACTGCCTCCTATCGTTGCATCGTTAAATCGTTTCATCGTTACATCGATGGAAACATTCCATCGCTACATCGTTTAATCGTTTCATCAAAATTTGTATTTCACCTTTTCAGTGAGGCTGCCGCTTTCGTCATAATATTTCCAGGTGCCGCTTTTTCTGCCTTTGCGGTATCTTCCATCAACCCGCAAGGTGCCATCCGGATAAAATTCTTTGTAATCGCCCTGCAATGCACCATCCACTGTTTCGGCTTCTATTTCATTTTGATCGGAATTGGGATACGGTCTGAAGTATTTGCCTTTTTGCAGTTTTTCAAGGATGAAACGCGCTGCATCATCCATCGAATCCAGAACCCCCGAAATGTCCTGAACTTGACTATTAAAGATGATCTCCAAACTGTCTTCTTCTTGTCCCTGCACTTCAATTTGTTCTTCAAATTGAAGGAAAAGTCTGGTCTTGAATTTATTGCCGGCAGAAATCAGCTGAAACCCGTTGTGATCGAATGAGGTGATGTATTTTTTGCTTTTTTGCAGATCTTGCCAGGTTTGCGGATTGCTCTTCTTTCTCAACAAAGGAAACATATCCGGACCGCTGATATAGCAAAACAGACTCGCTTCATCCTGAAAGTTTTTTCTAAATCTTTGGTAGGATTCTTCTTCTTGCAAAGTGAGCCCATCTTCATAGTCCATGATCATGCCCACCAATGTTTTCGGGCTGTTGCTAAACACCACGTAATCTCCAAGGGTCGTGTAATAGGGCTTTTGTAATTTGCTGAACAGCTTGCCAAACATCAACCGAAAGAACCCTTTGATTTCGAGGTAGTTGATTTCATGGTTTCTGAATTCCATGCTCTTAAATTTAGCCGGGGTGCGTCTTTTGATCTGACGGTGAATAAATCCGAGCCCTTCCTTGGCCTTTTCAATATCAGGAGCATGCATGGCAATGATGATGTCATCTTCGCGACTTTCGCTATACTTAGACGGTCGATTTTGAGCATAGGCCACTTCATTTCCAATCCATCCCAACAAATGCTCATCAACTTTTATTTTCAGCAAACGCTCGATTTTATTGACCCAGGTTTTGTATTCCGCTTCCTTGTTTTTATCCTGCTGATATACTTGCATCAAGTTGGCTTTAAAAGCCGGGAAATTGTTAAATCCAAAATTTACCATGATGGCGGTCCGGTTGCTCAAGACAGAAGCGGCTCCGCATTTGGCTTTTCCGGAGAGCATCAACGCCTTCATATAAGACTCCATAGAGTCATTGAGGTTGGTATAACCATCGGCTTCAACAGACTGATCCGTAAGATCGAAGTAGGCCGAAGTAAAACGGAGTATTTTGCTCAGGTCATTCACCATAGGATCGGGAGCATCCATATAGCAGTTCATGTAATCATCGATAAAGGCATAATGAATGTACAATTTCCCAAGACCATCATCGTCGGTGATGCTGACCAGGTCAGTGAGGTTTTTATTGTTGGCCAGATAAGCCGTTTCTACTTGGTCAAGGCTGCGTTCGAGCAGTTTAGCGGTGTAAGAACAGACTAAAAACTGATGCTCCACCGTAAGGTAGAGGATATCCCGGGTTTCGGGGTCAAGAATTTCAAGGATTTCAGATTTTTTATAATCCCGGCTTTCAACCTGATATCCACCTTGCCTGAAAGTTAATGAGAGGGCATCTTTGAGTCCGGCAATACCACCGGCTTTTTTCAGATCAAGGGCAAATAGAAAGTCGTAATCATTTTTTTTAATGGGATGGGCAGATATGAAAAGATCCCGTTCACCTACCAAACTGAAACTTGTACGATTAGCTTGAATCATCTCATCCAATGCATCCGCATATTCAGCAATCTCCTTAAAAGTCTCATGCCCCTTCAAAAATTGCCAAACCTTAGACTTGCTCAGGTTATTCCATTGATCCACCGGTTTTTGAGTATGCAAAATATACATGGCATCTTCCGGTATGAGATTGAGCCCGTTTACGGTTTTTGAAGGAAAGAAGTACCACCAGGCCAGAAAGGCTGCACCGGCGAATACGACTAAAATGGCAAGGATTTTAAAGAAACGTTTCATGTCAGAGGTCAAATATAATGACAAAAGAAGGATGTATTTATAGGTCCGTTTGCAGAATAAGACAACAGCCACCGGGTGTGAACAATTCCTGTTTGGATGTTCATCGCCCGAATGACCAATTTTGTGGCATGTCATCGCGATACTCCATCTCGTTTAATGCGCCCCTTACCTTGTGGTTTACCTTTGTTTGTTTGGGCGTATTTTTCGCGGCAGGCATCTATGACGGACTGATGGAGCAGTACTTCGTGTTGCGACCGGCATTTGACTATCGCAACGGGGTCAGTTGGTTTACCTTAATGTCTTATTCCGTTGGGCATGCCGATTTGGGCCATTTGCTTGGAAACTTGTCATTTATTCTGCTGTTGGGCCCTGTTTTAGAGCATAAATATGGCATTCGTGATGTTTTATTGATGATGGTGCTGACCGTATTGGCCACTGCTGTAATCAACCTTTTGTTTTTTCGGGCGGCCATCATAGGTTGCAGCGGCATTGTGTTTATGTTCATCATGCTCACCAGTTTTTCGAACGGAAAGCGCAATACCGTTCCACTGACCTTTTTGTTGGTGGGGGTTTTATTTTTAGGTAAGGAAATTCTCGAAAGTTATCAGCAAGATCAAGTGGCACAATTTGCCCATATCATTGGTGGAGTTTGCGGAAGCTTGTTTGGTTTGGTGAAGGGGAAGTAAGATTTCTAAACATCCCCTTCAAGGGTGGTCCCTTGAAGGGGTGAATTGTTTTATTCAATCATCTCACTAATGGTTTTACCGATACTCAAAGAAGAAGTTGCAGCCGGAGACGGAGCATTGAGGATATGAATGATGCCGGCTTCCTGTATGATTTTAAAATCATCGAGCAAGCCACCGTTTCGGTCACAGGCCTGTGCGCGCACGCCGGCATTGGCAGGTTCGAGATCATCTTCTGTAATTTCAGGAATGAGGCGTTGCAGGGCTTTGGTGAAGGCCGCCTTAGAAAAAGAACGCCACATTTCGCCCAATCCGGTCTTCCAGTATTTGTAGGCCACCGTCCTAAACCCCGGCCAACTGAGGGTTTCCCATAATTCGCCTAGATGAATATCGGTCTTTTTATACCCTTCACGCTTGAAAGCCAACACGGCATTCGGACCGGCCTCAACATGGCCATTCATCATTCGGGTGAAGTGTACCCCCAGAAATGGAAAGGCCGGATCGGGCACCGGGTAAATCAGATTTTTAACGAGATATTGCCTTTCGGGCTTGATCATGAAGTATTCACCCCTGAATGGAATGATGCGGGTATCTACTTCTTGAGTGCTCATGCTTGCCACTTTGTCGCTATACAAGCCGGCACAGTTAACAATCATAGACGATTCAAAAGCACCGGTTTTCGTTTCTATCAATGCAGAATGAGCACTTTTTTTAATCTCCAGTACCTGGTGTCCTGTTTTTATTTCGCCGCCAAGGTTTTGTACCACTTCGGCATATTTTGCGGCCACTAGTTTGTAATCGATGATACCGGTTTGGGGTACAAACAAGGCTCTGATACCGGCACAATGGGGTTCGTAGTCTTTGATTTGATCTTTTTCAATCCACTTTAATCCGGGCAGTCCGTTTTCCAAGCCCCTTTGATACAAAGTTTCAAGTCCGGGTAGTTCTTCGGGTAAGGTCGCCACAATGATTTTGCCGCATAAATCGTAAGGGATTTCGTTTTTTTGAGCAAATTCGAGAAGCATATGATAGCCTTCAATACAGTTTTTAGCTTTCAGGCTTCCGGGTTTATAGTAAATACCGGAATGTATCACGCCGCTGTTGTTGCCGGTCTGATGTTGGGCAATGGCGGTTTCTTTTTCAAGGAGCAGCAAACGGGTATTGGGTTTCTTCAGAAGGATGTTGTAGGCAGTGGCCAATCCAACAATTCCTCCGCCAATAATGGTAACGTCGTATTTCATAATGGATCTGATGCCGCAAAAGTAATAGGACAAACGGCATTTTCAGATTTTTTGAATGGAGGATTCTTATGGTTTCCGCATTCGGAAGTCATGGGAATTGATTTCCTTTGTGGGAAGCGAGATTTGAAACCATTTTGACCCAATCTTGTTTAATTTTAGAACCATGAAGAACACTCAATTAATGAAGGAAATACTGAAGCACAGAATTCTGGTGCTCGATGGCGCCATGGGAACCATGATACAGCGCTATAAACCCAGCGACGAAGATTACCG
Organism: Bacteroidia bacterium; assembly: GCA_044339595.1. Lineage (GTDB taxonomy): Bacteria > Bacteroidota > Bacteroidia > NS11-12g > UBA9320 > CAZTGZ01. The sequence goes on along the minus strand of JBIIVF010000026.1, from coordinate 17,106 downwards.
AGGTGCTCGATTTGCTGATTTTCCGCATAGCCTCAAAGGGAACAATGATTTGTTGGTACTTACCCAGCCCGACATGATCCGTGAAATTCATGAAGCCTATTTAGAGGCAGGAGCAGATATTTTAGAGACGAATACTTTTAATGCCAACCGCATCTCGATGGCCGACTATCACATGGAAGATCTGGCATATGAGATGAACCTGGCCGGTGCGCGCCTTGCGAAAGCCGCTGCGGATAAATATACTGCGATGAATCCGGAAAAGCCGCGATTTGTAGCAGGAAGTATGGGGCCCACGAATAAAACGGCTTCATTAAGTCCGGATGTAAACGACCCGGGTTACCGTGGCGTTACGTTTGATGAATTGGTGGAGATTTATACAGAGCAAGCCAAAGCACTGATAGAAGGCGGAGTAGATTTATTGATGCTCGAAACGGTATTTGATACGTTAAACTGCAAAGCGGGTTTGTTTGCCATTCTTCAATTGCAGGATGAAATGGGCGTTGAAATTCCGATTATGGTGAGCGGTACCATTACTGATGCCAGCGGGCGTACCTTGAGCGGTCAAACTACGGAAGCTTTCTGGAACAGCGTTTCGCATGCCAATTTGTTCAGCATTGGGTTGAACTGCGCTTTGGGTGCGGATCAACTTAGACCGTACATTGAGGAATTGAGCAGAATTGCCTGGACCAGGGTAAGTGCACATCCCAATGCAGGTTTGCCCAACGAATTCGGAGAGTATGATCAAAGTGCACGTGAAATGGCAGACATAGTAGAGGATTATTTAAAACACGGTTTCATCAATATCATCGGTGGATGTTGTGGAACCACCCCGCAACACATCAAAGCCATAGCCGAAGTAGCGGCAAAATATTCACCCAGAGAAATACCGGTTCTTGCTAACAGCATCGCAGAATGAATATAGGGATTATTTGTTATCCAACCTATGGAGGGAGCGGCGTTGTAGCCACCGAATTGGGTAAAGCATTGGGTCAGGAAGGTCATAAAGTGCATTTCATCTCTTACGATCAACCTGCCAGGCTCGATTTTTTTAGTGAGAATGTTTATTACCATGAGGTTTCGGTTTCGAAATATCCGTTGTTTCGATATCCGCCGTATGAAATTGCGTTGGCCAGTAAAATTGTTGATATTGTTCAATTTGCCAATCTTGAAATGTTGCATGTGCATTACGCCATTCCACATGCAGCGGCAGCCCTCATGGCCCGTCAGATTTTAGAACAAAAAGGAATTTATATTCCTGTGATTACGACTTTGCATGGCACAGACATTACCCTGGTAGGGAAGGACCCGACCTATGAACCGGTAGTGAGTTATAGCATCAATCAAAGCGACGGCGTTACTTCTGTTTCTGAAAGTTTAAAACAAGATACATACCGACATTTTGATGTGGTTCGTGATATTGAGGTGATACCCAATTTTATTGATTTTGCCCGGTTCAGTAAAAAGCCCAGGGAGCACTTCAAAAAGGCCATTGCCCCGAATGATGAATTTATCGTGGTACATACTTCCAATTTCAGAAAAGTGAAGCGAATTGAGGATGTAATTGCTATTTTCGATCGGATTCGCAAGCAGGTGCCTGCCCGACTTTTATTAGTTGGTGATGGTCCGGAACGATTTAATATGGAGAAAGTTTGTCGTGAATTCGAATTGAATGATGCAGTCACCTTTCTAGGCAAGCAAGATGCCGTGGAAGAGATATTGTCGGTGGGTGATTTATTTTTACTTCCATCGCAAACAGAGAGCTTTGGATTGGCAGCGTTGGAGGCGATGGCCTGTGAAGTGCCTGTAATCAGCAGCAACAGCGGAGGACTTCCGGAAGTGAATGCAGATGGATATAGCGGTTTTACGAGTGATGTGGGAGATGTTGAAAGCATGGCCGAAAACGCCCTTCGCATTTTAGGCCCTGAATTGGAGACTTTCAAAAAGCAAGCGTTAGCGCAGGCACAAAAATTCGACATCAAATATATTCTTCCGATGTATGAGAATTACTACCATAAGGTAATTGATGGTTGTAGGGTTAAATCCAGCGGGAAGAATTCTAAGGGCTGATATTGGAAATCAGATAATCATCAAACCCTTCTGTCAGTTCGTGTAAGCGTTTTTTCGTTCAAACATAATTTATGCAGCAAGATGAAGGGAAACGCTGTATCGAGAACGACTTGAGGGGAGTTAGAAATGATGTAATATTGACTATTCATCCTTGTCAAGAGGGTCTCCGTTCGGCATTGTCTAAAAGATTATTGGCACTGCAAGGGGAAACCTGATGGGGGAGTTCAAATTCTCTAAAAATATTCAATTCAAGTACGAATTCAAGCTCCATCGGAGCGTCATGTTTATAGACAATGCATTAAATCAACTATTTGAACTCCGGAGGAGTGACATCTACCTCTTCAAAAATATATTCAGGTTTAAATTGGATTTTGTATGCGTTTAAAAAATCGATATACTCCTCTCGAAATGTCTTTTTGTGATGATGATTCTCTTGATTAGTTATATAGTTTGCAACGGTTGCTATTTTGAATGTCCGATGGTAAATGCCCCAAAACCGCTTTGCCATTCGAATTTGTTTTTTAAAAAATCATTTTGATTGATCCATTTTGATGAATTCGCCTTTATATCTCGAATCAATTCAGACAAATTGCAATCCGGCTTGAAGCCGATAAGCAGGTGAATATGGTCAGGCATTCCGTTGATAGAAATCAACTTTTGGTCTTTCTTTTTAGTAATACCTGTGATATAAGCATATAGATTCTCTCTTAATTTCGGCGTTATGAGGCTTTCTCTTCTTTTAACCGCAAAAATTACATGAACATACATTTGGGTATAGGTGTTGGGCATATCCTTGTGACGTTGTGTCGCTCCTACGGAGCTTTTGATTTTTGATTTAATATAATTCTATAAACATATCGCCCCTCCGGGACTTAACTAATCGAATTATATTTTTTAAATAATGTGCGTTTTTGTTTTTTGGTTCTATTCATAGAGTTGTTTGCCTTCAGTAAAATCACATTTTTGACTTAGCCCTTTAAAAGCTTTGGGCTTTTCCATTCTATGCAACAAATGACGTCAAAACCATTTAAAACGAATTTAACCGATTATATATTCATTAAGAATACGTTCCGATAAAAAAACGATAATGACTAATTTTATTTGGATTAAATTTCTCGAAGAAGATTATTGAAGCTCTCTAAGAGCTTTATGAATCCCCATATCCACTTATTCTGCGCATTTGCAATCCTTATCCATAATGACGTAATTTAATTAGGCACTTTGATGATTTATGAATTATGTCAATTTGAGGGGTATTACCAAGCCGTATTTCGATAAAATTTGCAATGAATTTTGAATTCGTAAAATATTGAATATCATATTATTGCAAAAACACTTCATTGGTCGTAAGCGTTTTTTCGTACTTATATGAATTATGCAGCACGATGAAGGGAAACGCTGTATCGAGAACAACATGAGGGGCGTTAGAAATGAGAAATGGGATTATCAAGATTATTCACGCTGGTAATAAGAAGGCCCTTAGAGAGCAACAGTATCATATTTCATTCAAAGAAAGACCTGAAAAGGCGGCCAGTTTGTGCAAATCTTCCAAAGCGCGTTATTTATTGAGTCTGATCCAAGGGATTTTAGCCAGTTTAATCGTGGCACCGGATGCAGTTTTTAGTTCTATAATCAATCCGCCATATTTTCCATAACGGTATTCATATTGTAAAGAGGATATTTCTGAAACCGGATAATGAATGGAGTGCTCCCCCTTAAAAATATTTTTTGTTGTGCTGATGATAAATTCTTTTCCAAATTGTATGCTCAGGGGGTATCGGGTATTGAGCATGATTATACCGGGAATGATGGTTAATATTCCAACGCCCCATAAATAAGAATTGGGTTCTTCCAGGTATAAAATCCAGCCACAAAAAATGCCTAAAAGCATCAGAAAAATCGAATAGAAACGAAAAAGACAAAAATGAGAACGGGCATTTCCTCCTGAAAGTTTTCAGGTAAGGAAAGGCCCGTCTTCCTCAATCAGGTAAAAAGCCGTTGGCTTATTTTACCAATTCATGATATCTTCTGGAAACCTCATCCCAGTTGATGATATTCCAAAATGAAGCAATATAATCCGGACGACGATTTTGGTAGTGCAGATAATAAGCATGTTCCCATACGTCTATTCCTAGAATGGGTGTTCCTAAACAACCTTCGCCCATCAAAGGGTTATCCTGATTAGCAGTTGAGCAAATGCAGAGTTTGCCATTGCTTACACAAAGCCAGGCCCATCCGCTTCCAAAACGCGTCATAGCCAATTTGGTAAAACCTTCTTTGAATGATTCGAAGCCGCCGAGATCTGAATCAATGGCCGCAGCCAGTTTCCCGGATGGCACACCACCGCCATTTGGACTTAGGATAGTCCAGAATAGGCTGTGATTATAATGTCCACCACCATTATTGCGAATGGCCACTACATCTTTGGCGCTTACCATCAGTTCTTCGAGTGATTTTCCTTCATGCTCGGTGCCGGCAATGGCTGCATTGAGATTGTTCACATAAGCTGCATGGTGCTTTCCATGATGTATCTGCATGGTGAGGGTGTCGATATGCGGTTCGAGCGCATCATGAGAATAAGGGAGATTTGGTAATTCGAATGCCATAACTTGTTTGTTTAATAGATTGATGCAAATTTAATTATTAATAATGACGCGCTATTTGTAAAATTGTTTGATATTATAAATCTATATGAACATAGACCAACTCATTCAAAGCCGTCGTTCCGTTTTTCCTGCTCAGTTTGCTGGGGGCCTTTTAAACGAATCTGATATTGAACGCCTGTTAAAAAACGCCAATTGGGCACCCACCCATTTGCATACAGAACCTTGGAGATTCATGGTTTTTTCGGGAGCAGCCATGGAGTCATTAATGCATTTTTTGGCAGGTTTATACAAAGAGATCACCCTTCCGGAGCATTTTTCATTGGCAAAATTCGAAAAATACACCGATCGGATGGCCAAAACATCGCATGTCATTGCCATTGGTATGGCCCGTCATGAAAATACAGGCATTCCGGAGGAAGAAGAAATCGCTGCCGTTGCCATGGCTGTTCAAAATATGTGGCTTACTCTGGCAGATATACCCGAAGTTGGCGGATACTGGAGCTCCGGTTCGTTGGTTTATACTCCGCAAATGGCCGAATATTTGGGTTGGCCGCCGGAAGTGCGTTGTTTGGGCTTATTTTATCTTGGAAAGGTAGATCCTACCAAACCCCATGCCGAGGGCAAACGAAAACCGTGGGAAGAAAAGGTTATTTGGAAGAAATGAAATTTTGAGCATAGAGGCGATCAGTTTTAAGAGAAATCACCTGATATCCTGCGTTTTCAAATACCACGTTTTCTGAGAAGAACTTTCCTTTAACCAATGCGAAATCCGCATTAAACCCGATGGGCATGCCATTTACATGAGATATCAGTTGTGACAGATAATATTGATTGGCCTTAGTTGACAGGGCATAGCCGCCACCATCTGAAGTTTTTAAACCATATACCTGTCCGATTCTGTGATACCATTCACGCATACCACGCGCATCATGGGCCACCGCTTTAAAGCTCACATAAACCGACCGTTGGCTATAATGATTAAAGGCATCACACTCAAATGGCACGACGAATAGCGCTTCTCTCGGAAACTTTTTGCTGATTTCTTCGCAGCAATGGATTAAAAGTGGGTCACTATGATATCCGGCTATGCTCATAGGTTTTTTCAACGGGTTTTTTCCCGGAAAAGCGATCAGTGACACCAGCAATAGCCCTGTAACCGCTGCCAACAAGGGGTACGGGATAGAGAATTTATTGAGTTGAAGGCTCAATCTGCCGAATATCCAATCGCCTCCCGCCATGCTTCCCAACGCAAACAAGAGTGCAAAGGTTTTGAACCACTGGGTTTGAGCAACAGGGGTTAAATGAAGAAATGAGACCCCCATAACGTATACCAAAGCGCCGGGCAAAATGAGAAGCATCAATTTAAAAAGCGCCGGGGCTTGTTTTCGTTTCAACCACAAGGCGAGAGAGAACATTCCGGTAAGCAGCCAGCCAATCATTGGATAATATTCCGGCATTGAATGATGAGGCTGCCTGAATTGAAAGAGGATGTCGAAGTAGGAAGGTAATTCATCCGGCATAGGCTTGCCTTGATTGAGGAAGATGAGCAGAAAATATACCCCTCCGGTTAGGAGATAAACAAAAAAGGCCTTGCTGTTCCATTGTTTGGTGATCAAAGACAATCCGGTGAGCAGTAGAAAAAACTGCAATCCGGCAAGGGGATGGAATAAAGTGCCTATAGAAAGAAGCAAATAGGACCAGATGAATTTTCGTTGGAACCAAAATAGCAAGGCGGCAATACCCGCAGTAAAGGCGATGTTTTCTGCCTGAAAGTTGTTGAGATACCAATCATTTCCACCTGGAATTTTGCCGTAAAATATTAGCAGGTAAGTCATCAATCCTGCAAATGCCGGGAACAGAGAAAAGCCATTGATTCGGGCTATTTTGAGGGTTCCTGCCAATAAAAGGAGGGTGCAAAGTGCGTGCAGGATAAAAAAAGTCGGTTCAAGCACGCGATAAAAAGGCAGCAATACATGCACAAAAATCCAACGAACATTGGGGATGATGGTTTTGATGTGTTGAACATAAAAGTCTTTGGGATACAAAGTTGCATCCTGCAGATTGGAGATATAAGGCAGTATTTCGGCATGATCACCCCATCCAAAGGTATAGCCATGTCTCACCAACAGCAAAACGTATCCAATAAATGCGAGCAGGATTATTTTACGATTTTCTGGATGAAGGAATGACATCGATTGCGAACATAAGTCCGGGAAGTAGAATAAACAATGTCCAATCACTAAACCATCGACCACCGCAGATTAAACGTATCGAGTCAGTCGATCGTTTAGAATTCTGATCCAATAAAAAAGGCAGACTTTTCGGCCTGCCTTTTTTCAAATTTTAAAGAAAAATTATTCAAGTACAATGCGATAGACTGCGCTGCCATGGGTTCCGAATATGTTGAGGAAATAAACACCTTTTGCTTGATTGCTCAAGTCGATGCTCAGCGTTCCGTTGGTACCGGTGATGTTCATATTGGCCATTTGTATTTTTCTTCCCGACATATCGGCTATTTCGTATTTCCAATCGCCATAGGTATTGCCTTCGAAATCAAGGGTTAAAGCGCCTCTGGATGGATTAGGATATACTTGTATCGCCATTCCTAAGGGAAGTTTAACCAATCCGGTTTGACATTTAATGGTATCAACCTGCTTGTTATCTGCACCGACACATCCAAAGGTATTGGTAACCTGAACAGAGTAATTGGCTTCCACTTTCGCATAAATGGTTCTGGTAGTTTTGCCGTTGCTCCATGCATAGGATACCCCGGGTCCTGCATCAATGAGGATGGAATCGCCAAAACAAATGGTGGTATCGTTTCCTAAATCAACCACCGTTGGAAATTTCTGTACCAAAACCACTGTATCGGTATAGGAACATCCGGCTGAATCTGTAACGGTAAGTCTATAGGTGCCTGAATTGGTGATATTCTGGGCTTTGGTAACTGGGCCGTTTGACCAATTGTAAGACTTCATTTTATCAGGACCGGTTAGGGTTTTAGATTGGCCTAAACAGAGGTTAATGGAGTCTCCAAGATTAAACTTCGGGGCTGCTTTTTGACTGATGTAAATGGAATCAGTGAATGGACATTTAAAGCTATTTACAGCAGTTAAATAATACCAGCCGACTTTGTTAACCGTGAGGTTTTGAGGGGAACCCGGAACGCCATTCCAGATATATCCTGACAAAGCGCCCGGACCGGGAATGGTGTAAGAAGATCCTTCGCAGAAAGAGGTATCATTTCCCAATGAGAAAGAAGAAAACGGGTTGGTAAAGATTTGAATGGAATCTGAAAATACACAACCATTGTTGTCGGTCGCCACAAGCCAATGTCTGCGTTCCGCATTGGTTTTGAGACTCTGGGTAGAAGCTTGTCCGTTGTTCCAGTTGTAGGTTTTCATTCCTGCCGGTCCGGTTAAGGTTATCGGTAAATTTTCACAAATGTTGGTGTCTCTGCCCAAATTGAAAACCGGTAAAGGATTTCTCAAGGTTTTCAGGGTATCGAAATACGCGCAGGAATTGTTGTCGAAAGCAGAGAAGAAAACGGTATCGGTGGCAGCCATTTTGATGGTGGCGGTAGTAGCCGTAATGGTTTTACCCAACCAAAGATGTCCATTTAAACCGCTATGAGCGCTGATGGTTACCGTATCTCCAAAGCAGAATGCAGTATCTCTGACAATATCTGATTTGATGGTATTGAAAACCTGCACGAGAATAAAGCCAGAATCCTTCTTGCATTTCCCATCTGAGGAGGAAACGACCAATTTATAACGGGTTGTGGTGGTTGGTGAAACCTGAGGACTTGCCAAGGAAGAGGTGAAAGACCCCCCAACGGCAGTCCATGAGTAGTTATATCCGGATATGGCTTCTTTGCCGATAAATACACTTTTTCCTTCGCACATTTTTATGGTATCAGCCGCTACTCTTGATTCAAGTTGACAGCATAATGTACTGTCGAATGAGGTGACGTTTGTAGTAGTAAAACCTGGTTTGTCCAAGGCATATCCAAAGTCAGTGCCTCCGAATCCATATCTCGAGAAAGATGCCTGATTCACATTGAAGAGATCTAGTTTCTGATTGCAACCGCTTACCAGTTGATCGGTAGCACGAATCAGATAGTAATCAGAACCTTTCCCGGTTCTGAAAGACTTGGCACTCGAAATAATATTGTATCCACCATCGCGGGTACGAATCGCATCCGTTGGCCAATGTCCGTCGGTATTAGCCCCTCCTAAAATTGCATATGATTTTAAGCCACCTTTTGCATCAATATTTAACAACATCACATCGCGGTCTCCACCGTTGGCTTGTAAATATCCTGAAATAATAAATCCTAGATCCGGCTTGATTTCTACATCAAAAACCCTTTCATCACCGGGTGTGCCGAAACCGTAAGTTACTTTATAACCTCCGGTAGTGTCTATCAACATCAAAAAGGCATCATCCCCACCAAAAGGAAGGTTTTTGGTCCATCCGGTAATGGCATACTGATCTCTTCCATAAGGTTTGATATCCCAACCTAACTCTGCGTCGGTTGAACCATAATTAAACATGAATTTTAAGGTTCCGAAACTATCACAAATGGCTACCACAATGTCTTCATCTCCCCAGTTGGAAGTTCTTCCCCCAACCGTGGTACTGTCATAATTGGTGACCCCTGTTATGGCCAAATAACCCTTTTCGTCTTCAGCGATCGCATATGCTTCTTCATCTCCGCGGCTTCCGAAGTTACGAGCCCAGATTACCGTACCTGAATTGTTGATTTTTACAACAAACATATCCCTGAAAAAGGAGTCATTAAAAGAATAACCTACGGCATAATATCCTCCAAATTTGCTCTGAATAATGTTGTATAGGTCGTCAATTGAATCCCCGGTAATGGTGGTACTCCAAAGTTGATTTCCACTTTTATCCGTTTTCATGATAAAGCCATCGGCTTCACCCAAAGTGTTAGTAGATCCTGCAATGACAAAACCTGAATCACTGGTTGCTCTTACCGCCCATCCTGATTCATTCGCTCTGCCACCATAGGCTTTTGACCATTCCACCTGGCCCAGGCCATTCGTTTTTATGAGGTAAATGTCTTCCCCTCCTGATCCGAAACTTTTGGTGTATCCGGTCATAATAAGACCACCATCGAGGGTGCGGTCTATGCCATAATTGTTGTCGTCGGCATTTCCGCCTAATACTCTCTGATATTTAGTGTTTTGAGCAATGCTTGTTGCTGCGAATGTCGCTGATGCAATAACCAACAACAGCAGTCTAAGTGTTTTTTTCATATACCTTGGATTTTTAAAAGTCCTGCAAGGTATAAAATCTACTGTAATTATTCTTACTGGCTATGAACCAACATCCTCAGCAGACCATCTTTTGGCTAGTTGTAGCGAGTAGTCCACGTACTTTGTAATTCCGAGGTCATATTCTGCATTGCCAAGGCTATTCCCATTTTCATCAAGTGTTCTTGTCGAAAATTGAGATTCAAACTTTTTTGGACAGGTGATGGAATCGGTCTCAAAAACGTTGATGATTTTATCCAATACATAGCTGAGCTGAACTGCAGGCATTCTACCCCCTCGGCCGGTGGAAACACCTGTAGTTGCAAATACCTTGTGTTCGAAGAGATCTTTAAAAGTGTGTGTGCCTAGTTGATGGATCATATTGATGATTTCGGCACTTGGAAACCAATTGTATTCAGGACTAACAACAAAGACCAGGTTTGACGTGCGCCAATGGCTGATCAGTTTGTGTTGGAATGGAGTTAGGTTATTGGGATCTACATGTCCACCATTCGGGAAAGGAATATCGTATTCTTTAAAATCGATTATTTCGGCGGTGGCACCGTGTTCTAGGCAAATTCTATGAATAGCTCTTGATACACGCAGGGTATTATTTCCGGGTCTTGATGATCCGGAAAGTATGGTTACTTTGGTCATGATGAAATAGGCATTTGCTTTATGACAAGCAACATGCTCAAAATGTTTTTGTAATTGCGGCCTAAATCAATGGGCCAGAATCTGTTTTTGGGTTTACTGCTAATAAAAATGTCATGACCATTGAGACGAACCATCACTTTGTCTTTGAATTTATAGGGTGATTTAAACTCAAATTCGATGCTGTCGGAAGATTTGCTGACCATTTTGTAACCGGCTTCGATGGATTTTTTTTCTATGAATGGCAACAGGTTCTCCGCACTTACCTGATCAGACAGCCGGGTGCTGTGATGTTGATGCGTTTTCAGATATTGCGTCAAATCAAGGTGTTGAAAGTTTTCAAATTCAAAAGCGTTGTAGATGGTCACTGCCATGCCCAAGCCGAAAGAAATGAACAACGCAGCCTGTACTTCGTCCACAAAATAAAAATCTGTGGCCCTCATAGCGCGCAAAGCGAGCACAACCGGAGTAAAAATGAGCATCAATTTTAGGGTTAAAATGATGATAGCAAGAAGTTTAAATAAAAAAATACGCAGGTTCATGATGTTATGATAAAAGTACTTGCCAGGCATCCTGAACATGACCTTTACTCAGCAAATCTGAGGCAAGGCGATGTTTTTCTTCGATGCTTTTATTTTCGTAAAGATGAATAGAAGTGGGGAGCACGGTCGGCAACGTTTCCACATTCGCGAGCATACCCAGATCGTTTCCGGTGAGGATTTTACTATTTAATATTTCCTTTGGAAGTTGATCAAATCCAATTCCGGTGGTGGTTAAAGGTTTATCTACTTCAAATAGTGCTTCGCCATGGGCCCGGCAATAAAAATTCCCTCCCATGCGCGCTACCAAGTCAATTTTATTTTGATCAATTTGTCCTTCGGCGTTGAGCACACCCTCGTTAATGTGGATGCGGATGACTTCGCAAATGATTAGATTTCCGGAACCGCCGCCAGAGCCCAACTCTTTTACTTCCAATACTTTACATTCCATCTGAACCGGTGATTCCTTCACCCTGAAGGGCTTAATCAATTCAGATGGAACAGGCGTGAAACCACTTTTCACAAACTCATCGACTCCTTTTGGATACGGACTGCTGGTGAGGCTCATCTGATGAACCATGTCGTAGGTTACCACATTGATCACCACTTCAGGCACTTCCAACACGTTGTCGTGGGTATGCTTGGTTTCTCCGGTGCGTCCACTTCTGGCGGGGGAGAAAACAGCGATGGGCGGATTGCTGCCGAAAATATTAAAGAAGCTGAAAGGAGCTAGGTTGCGGTTTCCTTCGGCATCGATGGTGCTGGCAAAGCATATAGGTCTTGGACCAACGGAGCCGAGCAAATAATGATGCAATTTAGGAATCGGTATTTCGGATGGATTTATGGTGATCATCTTGTTTTATGCATTGAGAACCACTTTCAGGATGAAATAGTTTTTCTTCCCCTTTTGAAGGAGTAAATATTTGCCACCGATAAGGTCTTCGTTTTTCATCATGTAAGCATCCGATACCTTTTCCTTATTCACGGAAATGGAGTTTTCCTGCAAGGCTCTGCGAGCTTCACCGTTCGATGCTAAAAATCCACCAACCTTCACCAACAAATCGATGATGCCTGTGTTTTCAAGAGCTTCATTCACTTCTGTTAAGGGTACTCCTTCAAATACCGACAGAAAATCATTTTCACTCAATTTTCTGAGGGATGCAGAGGTAGACTGGCCGAATAATATTTCCGAGGCTTCCACAGCATTGTCGTAATCTTCCTGTGAATGCACTCGAATGGTGATGTCTTTAGCCAACGCCTTTTGGAGGTTTCGAAGATGAGGTGCCTCGGCATGAATGGCGATGATACTTTCGATTTCTTCACGGTTTAACATGCTAAACAAACGGATATAACGCGCAGCATCTTCATCGCTCGTGTTGAGCCAAAACTGATAAAATTTGTAAGGAGATGTCTTTTCTTTGTCAAGCCAAATATTTCCTCCTTCAGATTTGCCGAATTTAGATCCGTCGGCCTTGGTTACGAGTGGTGCGGTGAGTGCATACGACTCTCCATCCGCTTTTCTTCGGATCAACTCAACGCCGGTGGTAATGTTTCCCCACTGATCGCTGCCGCCCATTTGAAGTTTACAGCCTTCTTGTGTGTACAAATGGAAGAAATCATATCCTTGTACCAATTGATAGGTAAATTCTGTAAAACTGATGCCCGTTTCAAGTCTGGATTTGACAGAATCTTTGGCCATCATATAGTTAACCGTGATGTGTTTACCCACATCTCGTATGAATTCGAGAAATCCCATATTTTTGAACCAATCGTGGTTGTTCACCATTTTCGCAGGATTCACAGGATGACTGAAGTCAAGAAATTTTTCCAACTGTTTCTTTTGACAGCTCAGGTTGTGGTGAATGGTCTCTTCATCTAAAAAGCTCCTTTCACTTTTTTTTCCGGATGGATCGCCCACCATACCGGTGGCACCACCCACCAATGCAATGGGAATATGACCCGCTCTTTGCAGATGCATCAACAAGGTTATAGGCACAAAGTTTCCTATGTGAAGTGAATCAGCAGTGGGGTCAAACCCAACATATCCGCGCACTTGTTCTTTCATCAACAAATCTTCCGTTCCCGGGATATCCTGTTGAAACAATCCGCGCCATTTTAGCTCTTCTATTAAATTGAAATTGGGTGTAAACGACATAGCAATTTTGTTCTCAGCAAAAATAGGCAAGCGGGTGGTTTTTGAAGTTAGAAATTAGAATTTAGAAATGTTACCGCATCAATTGCACTTTATTTACCTAATCATTCGTCGGGCTGCTGATACGAAGCAGGTTCATGTCCTTCTTGATACATCTCTTTGAGCATCAGAATAGAATTTTCAAGATTGTACAAGGGCGTTACTCGAAGTGACGAGCGTTTCGCCCTGATGTCAGTTCGAGTAAGCGTCCCGCAGCCTGCGGAGGGAAACGCTGTATCGAGAACGACATCAGGGGAGCAGCCTTACAAAGTTAGAAGGCATAAATTATTTCCTTGAACAACCTTCACCGATTGGTTCAATATTTTTTAAATCCATTTTCCATCGGGCATTCATACACCAGAATTTCTGCATTTGAGTAAACTTCTCAGGGGCTCGATGCCCCCTTATAAGTTTTTGTTGCTAAGGGATGGTATTAAGCGCTATCCAAAATAATTCACAATTAAAAAATACAAGGGCATTCCAATCGTGATATTAAAGGGGAATGTGACACCTAAGGCCATGGGGATATAAAGGCCGGGGTCTGCATCAGGTGCCGCTAAACGCATGGCGGCAGGCACAGCAATATAGGAAGCACTGGCTGCAAGTATGGCAAAAATAAAACGGTTTCCGATATCGGGAGTTATATATTGACTCAAATAGGCCACAACACAACCATTGATGGCCGGAATCAGGATGGCAAAGAAGGTCACAAACCAACCGTATTGCCGAAATGCTGAAAAGCGCCTGGCAGTAACCATACCCATCTCTAATAAAAAGATGGCCAAAAATCCTTTGAAAATGTCGGTTGTAAAGGGTTTGATGCCTTCAGCCTGCTTGGTGTCGGCAATTAAACCTATGACCAAACTTCCCAATATCATGAGCACACTTCCGTTGGTGAAGGAGTGATGGACGACCGATTTTAAGCTAACTTTTTCTTTATTGCTCCCATCTTTGTCGAAATGTTTTAGCAGAATGACCCCAACTATAATGGCGGGCGATTCCATCAATGCCATCACAGCCACCATGTGACCGCCTGAAACAATTTTTTGCATTTCCAGAAAAGTTACTGCTGCCACAAAGGTCACAGCACTTACCGAACCATACGAGGCGGCAACGGCACCTGCATCGCTGACATTTAGTTTTCTTTTCAGAATAAAAAAGGTGTAAAGCGGAATGCATGAGGCCAGCACCAACCCAAAGAGTAAAGAATGAACAATTTCTTGATTGAATCCGCTGTGGGCGAGTTCTTGCCCTCCTTTAAATCCAATGGCAAACAATAAATAAAGAGAGATAAACTTACTGCTGCTTTCCGGGATTTCAAGGTCGCTTTTTAAGCGGGTGGCAATAATCCCCAACAAAAATAATAAGAGCGTAGGGTTGGTAAGGTTTTTAATGAGAACTTGAAATTCCATTATGCGACTACCTCTATTTCAACTTCGAGTTGTATGCTTCCTTTGATATGAATGATTTCATTTTGGTCCAGGCCATTCAGCCAGCGAAGGAGCGTTTCTTTTTCTTCGATCAGGGCCTTGATTCTTTTCTCCGAATGATCATTGTCAGATCCAAATCTTTCTTCATTGTTGAATTTCCGGATTCGGTGATAATTGATTTTTTGAGCCAATAACTCAAACAAGAGATCGTGGGCATTTTGCGCGGTGAAGTTTCCTTCGATGAGTTGGATGTTGTGTTTTTTCATTTTTTTTAGGTTAAGTAATCTTAATTCTACCTCATAATGAGGCCTTTCCATGTTTTATAGATTGAATGTATTCTCTGTTTTTTAAAATTGAATTTACCAGGTCTGATGAAGTGGTTTCGCTGAATGACACTTGCTGCTCAGCATCCGGGTTTTATAAATTTGGACGTTGCGACCACAGGTATTAATATCCTGTGGGTCGCTTGTCCGCAGTTCAAAGTACACCTTTAGGTTGAAGCCTTTTCATAGCTACTACAATCAAAATCAATGAAATGCCTTTTAGCAATTCGGCAGTCAAAAAGTCGTCTGTATCAAAGGCTATGGCCATGCTTATTAAGGCACTAAGCATAAAGCAGGTAGAAAAGAGATGATTTTTCACGCTATTGAATATTTTATTACCTTGAAAGGTTAAAAAACGGGTTTGGCATTCGTATCAGAATTGAATCCTTGAGCAAAGGCGATTTCTGTTTAAATGATTTCTCCAAAGACCGGATCATTCGGATGGTTCTTTTTCTAATTGTTTTCAACGCTGCAAAATTGAACAAAGTACATCATAAGTTATTATCTAATTTTGCAATGTTTAGCATTAATAAAATTTATGAATATTACCCTGAACCAATTGCGCATTTTTCTGAAGGTGGTACAAACCGGCAGTGTTACCAAGGCGGCGGATGAATTGCATTTAACTCAACCGGCAGCCTCTATTCAGCTTAAAAACTTTCAAGACCAATTTGATATTCCGCTGATTGAGGTGGTTAATAAAAGAGTTTTCGTAACAGATTTTGGGTATGATATCGCAGAAGCAGCCGAAAAAATTCTGACAGAAGTATATGCCATCAACTTTAAGATGCATGCACATCGGGGGCAATTAACGGGTAAACTTAAAGTATCCGTTGTTTCAACCGGGAAATACATTGCCCCCTACTTTTTGACTGATTTTATGAAACAACATCAAGGCGTTGAGCTTTTGTTGGATGTAACAAACAAAGCACAGGTACTGACCAGTCTGGAAAAAAATGAAGTGGATTTTTCATTGGTCAGCGTATTGCCTGAAAATTTGCGAATTGACAAGGTGGAGCTGATGCAAAACAAATTGTTTGTGGTAAGCAACCAGGAGAAAAAATTTGCCAAGAGACCGTATGATAAAAGGATTTTTGAAAATATTCCGCTCATCTATCGCGAACAAGGGTCCGGGACTCGTCATGTGATGGAGAAATTTATCAAAAGAAACAATGTTCCTGTGGTAAAGAAGATGGAGCTCACCAGCAATGAGGCGGTGAAACAGGCCGTAATTGCAGGATTGGGTTATTCGATCATGCCTTTGATCGGAATCAAAAATGAATTGGAAAATGGCCAGCTTCAAATCATTCCCGTAAAAGGATTCCCTATCAAATCTACCTGGTACTTGATTTGGCTAAAAGATAAAAACCCATCTCCTGTTGCCACTGCCTATTTAGATTATTTGAGAAAGGAAAAGCAGCGAATTATACAGGGAAAATTTGAATGGGTAGAGCGGTATTAAAATTTGAAACGCTCTATGCCGGACGGCCTTAAACGAACAGCCAATAAAGTCATTTGGGGTCTTTGCTGATGCAATAGACCCCAAATGATTTTCTCATCAGATGAACAACATGTGCACCCCTTCGCCGGCGCTCTTGTTATAAAAATCACCCACGGTAATCACATCTTCTACCCCTTCATAAAGGTCGGATTTTTTGTAATGGAACATATCCATGGCCAATTTGCAGGCCCACATCTTAACACCAGATGCAGTGAGAATTTCTAAGAATTCAGGTACATCGGGCATGTCTATTTTTTCCATTTCCTTTTTCATCATGGCGCTGGCCAATGCTTCCATACCGGGTAATCCTCCTAACATGGTAGGAATGTGCATGGCAGGGTTTCCAACTGTTGCCACGTGGAGTTGTTCCAGTTTCTTACTGTGAACGGCCTCTAATCCAAAAAAGGTAAAAAATATTTCTGCCTTGATCCCTTCCATGCGTGCTCCATTGGCCAAGACAAATGCAGCATATACGTTTTCCAGGGTTCCTTTGGAGAGGATAATCATCATCTTTTG
>JBIIVF010000134.1:0-6345 GCA_044339595.1 Bacteroidia bacterium | reverse complement strand
TTTTCGGCTTTGAACTCGGATGGCGGAAGTTATTTACAGATTATCTCGATGATGTAAGCACCGTCTATCCCGATCGGGCAGAACAAATTAAGGCTCACGGCAGTTTGAGTGCTGACCTGAGTGACCGCTCATGGGAAGTAGAAGGGGTTGGCGAACCATTGGCATCTGAAGGGAATTGGAGAGGGGATCCCAATTTTAAAGATTGGTACATCTTTTCAATGATTTCATTTTCATACCGCATAACACCCATTACTTGCTGGCCGAAATATTCCCGTTTTTAATTCATGAGATTGAAAGAAAAAATCAAACCCGAACGCGTACCACAGCACATCGCTATCATTATGGATGGCAATGGCAGATGGGCAAAATTGTTGGGTAAAATGCGATTTTTCGGACATCAAGGCGGGGTGCGTTCTGTTAAAGAAGTCAGTGAAGGATGTGCAGAATTAGGCATCAAATATCTCACACTTTACGCATTTTCAACAGAAAACTGGAATAGGCCCAGAACAGAAGTGAGTGATCTCATGGGATTGCTGGCGAGAACGATTCGAAATGAAACTAAAACATTGATGAAGAATGATATCAGGCTCGATGTGATTGGAGACAGGAGTATGTTGCCTGCTGATTGTAATCGCGAGCTCGATGAAGCCATAGAATTGACCCGTTCGAATAGCAGAATGACTTTAATATTGGCCTTAAGCTATAGTTCTCGTTGGGATCTGGTGCATGCCACCAGAGAAATTGCGCGACAAATAGAACAAGGCAAGCTGTCGGTGGATGATATCAATGAAGAACTGATTTCAAACACGCTCACTACACACAAATATCCCCATCCTGATTTAATGATTCGCACCAGTGGGGAAATGCGCATCAGCAATTTTTTGCTCTGGGAGCTAGCCTATAGCGAATTATATTTTACAGACGTGCTTTGGCCCGACTTTAAAAAAGAAGACCTCTACCGCGCCATTTTGGATTACCAAGGTCGCGAACGCCGTTTTGGCAAAATCAGTGAACAAATCAGCCAACCTTAACCACATGAATTTGAAAAATATCCTATTCTTAGTTTTTGCCTTTTTCATTGGGTTATCGAACTCTTTCGCACAGATACAAGACTGCAGCGGATTGAAATTGAATTATGAAACGCCTGTGAAATATACCATCGGCGGAATTACCGTTACAGGAACTGAGACATTCGACAAAAATATTCTCACTATGATGAGCGGTTTAGCGCTCGGACAAACGATTTCTCTACCAGGCGATGAGATCCGTCAGGCTATGCACAAAATCTGGAAACAGAAGATGTTTTCTAATGTGGAGATCAAATGCACCGGGGTCGATGGGGCTAAAATTTTCTTGAATATCCATGTGGTGGAGCGCCCCAGGATGAGTAAATATTCCATCAAAGGACTCGGAAAATCGGAAACTAAAAACCTTCGGGATGAAATTACCCTTCAAAAAAATCAAATCATAACGGAGAATCTGATTAACAAAACCAGGAAAGAAATTCGCACCTATTTTGAAGAAAAAGGGTTTTACAATGTAAAAATTGATATCACCAAGCAAGATGATCCCGAAATGCCGAACTATCAAATGTTGCGCATTGAGGTGGCTAAAGGAGAAAAGGTAAAACTATACCAATATCAACTTGCGGGCAATACCAATCTGCCGGATAAAAAGCTTGTGAAGATGCTCAAGCCAAAGCCGAAATATAAGAAGCTGAACATTTTTGCTTCTTCAAAATTCGAAATGGCTACCTACGAAGAAAACAAGCCGAAAATATTGGCTAAATACCAAAGCATGGGTTACCGCGATGCACGCATTCTGAGTGATTCTGTAATTCATGTAGAAGATAATCGAGTGAACATGTCGATCAAAATCTATGAAGGGAATAAGTTCTACTTCAGAAACATCAAGTGGGTGGGCAATACCAAATATTCTTCAGGTTTTTTAGATACGGTACTCAATATCAAATACGGAGATATTTATGATCAGTCGAAGCTCGAAACCCGACTGTATATGAATCCATCCGGATATGATATTTCCAGTATTTACATGGATGATGGCTACCTGTTTTTTAATGTGATGCCTTTGGAGGTGTTGATCGAAAACGATTCTATCGACTTCGAAATCCGTATTCATGAAGGCAAACAAGCCACCATCGAAAATGTGTACGTTACCGGAAACGACAAAACCAGCGATAAAGTGATTATGCGCACCTTGCGTACCCGTCCGGGACAGAAATTTAGCCGCAGTGATATTCAGCGTTCTATGAGGGAACTCGCGCAAATGGGGTACTTCGATCCGGAACAATTGGATGTTAATCCGGTTCCAAATCCGCAAAAAGGAACGGTAGATATTGAGTACAAAGTAGTGGAAAAACCTTCCGATCAGGTAGAAGCCTCCGGAGGATGGGGCGGCTTCAGCGGGTTTGTTGGAACCGTTGGTCTTACGCTCAATAATTTCTCCACCCGAAAAATGTTTCAAAAAGGGGGATGGAGTCCGGTTCCGGGTGGAGATGGACAAAGATTGTCCATCAGGGCTCAATCGAATGGTTTGGGATATCAGGGATACAACTTCTCATTTACAGAACCCTGGTTGGGAGGCAAAAAGCCGAATAGTTTAACGTTTAGTTTGTTTCATTCGCTTCAAACGAATTTTAGAAGAAAAGAAGATCCAACGCGTGCCGAATTTGCTACCACCGGAGGTACCCTGCTTTTGGGTAAGTTGCTACAATGGCCGGATGATTATTTCACCTGGAGCAATTCTTTGACCTTCCAGCGCTATACACTCGATAAATGGACCAACTTTGGAAGTGAAATAGGATTTGAAAACGGATATGCCAACAACCTCAGCTTTACTTCCTCGCTTTCTCGTAATTCGGTTGACAATCCGATTTACCCGCGTTCGGGTTCTATTTTCAACCTCAATATTCAAATAACCCCTCCCTATAGTGCATTCAATAATAAAGACTACACGAAACTGGATGCGCAGGAGAGATTCAAATGGGTTGAATATCACAAATGGAAATTTGATGCCCATTGGTTTCTAGAGCCGTTCAAGAAATTCGTGATTACACCTCAGTTCCGTTTTGGGATGATTGGATTGTACGATCAGGCAACAGGATATTCTCCTTTTGAGCAATTCAGAGTGGGAGGTTCCGGTTTGGTTGGATTTACAGTTTATGGAACCGATATCATCTCACAACGCGGATATGCCGATGGAACCATTTCTGATCCTGCAGGAAGACAAACCAAACCCATTTTTACCAAGTATTCACTCGAAGCAAGATACCCGCTGTCTTTGAACCCAAGTGCCACCATTTATGGAATCGCTTTCCTTGAAGCCGGTAACGCTTGGTCTAATGCTCGTCAATACAATCCATTTGATGTGAAACGCGCCACCGGAGTTGGATTACGCTTCTTCCTTCCTATGTTCGGTATGCTCGGGTTTGATTACGCTTGGGGAATAGACAATCCCAATAAAAACGATATCGGGCAATTCCACTTCTTCTTAGGACAGCAGTTTTAAGTTTTTGTAAATCAGATCGAACACAATTATTTATGATTTGAAGCGAGCATTGTATACGTTTCAAATATCCATAGTCGTTATCTAGGAAAGAACGGCTTATGAGAATCTATGCATTGGGAATTTTATTGTTGGTGGTGCAGGCATTTAAACCCGCATCCGTTATGGAAGAAATGGAGCTTCGACAAGCCCTTCAATCTAAAAAAGTGTTGATGCATGCGGTTCATAATCCGAATAGCACCCATTATTCTAGTCCGGTTTTGCTGAAGTTAACCAACACAACACCGGTCCCAATTAAAATTAAAGTTCCGGTAGGGTATCGGTTTAATCCGCGCAGTGATATGGAACAGCCGATGCTGGTAGTGAAGCCGGAAATGATTGCCTTGCAATCCAATGGCAAAAAAGAGGTCGCATTGCAGGCCATGTGCATGGCGCACGACAAGTCCGGTCCCGGAACCCAAACCATATTCAAACTGTCAGATCCTGTGGATACCAAACACCTGAAACTGGCGCAACAGATCGATGCACTGAAGGCATATGGGTTTGAGGGACAGCAAGCTGTATGGTGTTTGACCAACAATGAGCCTCCACAAAACATCTATGGTTCTGATACGACCGTAATGAACAAATTGAGAAAATATATCTGTGAGGTCACCGGCAAGAAACTTCCTCCTGCAGACAAACTCAATGACTATCGCTATAATTATTACGCACCTATTGTAAATACTGAAGAACGGATTTGGGGTGAATATGAATTCAAGTTTTCACAGGAAAAAAGCATTGCCATCGCCATGTTTGATCGGCGAAATACCGTTGTTCGCGAATTGTATCGCAACGATCATGAAAAGCCCGGTAAACATATTTTTAAATACGAGTTTGACTCAAAGGTGTATACCGATGATGCCTATAAAATCATGTTCATCGCAGACGGCAAAGTGCTGCTCACACGAAATCTAAACATACGCGACTGGCGTGCCAACAGCAGACCAGACAATTGATGATCGTAGCGTAAGGGTTACTTCAGCATACCGTTGGCAACGCCAATGGCAGCACCGGTCAAAGAACCCATCACCACCGTAATGGCAACGTCTAATGCCATGATTGCGTAATCCGGATCGAGGGTTTGGCCGTTCATAAAGAAATTACCCCATAAGCCCAGGAATAATCCTAGAATAGCACCGGCTGCAAGGCCACCTTTCAGGGTGCCGATGGAGGCCCATTGGTCGAAAATGTAGGCATACATAAAAGCGAATGTCATGCATCCCAGTAAAATGAAGAGCATGTTCATTTCTTCAGCATCTGAAGGGAATTGCTCTGTAAATAAGACGCCATAAAAAAGCCAGCCTAAAAGGTAGTTCACTACCCCTCCGGCCAATCCGCCAATAATAAATTTTTTTAAGTTCATAATCTAAATAGTTGGTTGGTAAGACTAAATTAGAGAAATGAACATCATTGCACAATAGAATTATGCAATAATTTGAAAATGAATGCGATAAAACTTTAGCGATAGAATGAGAACTATAAAATATTAACTCAAGAGAAACTCTGTTTTGAGCATGGGGCAAATTTTATATCGCTCATCTCGGGTATCTTCATACAGCGCCGATAAAGAATGATAGACATAATCGAGCCCGATAGATTCTGCCCATTCAAACGGGCCTTTTGGATAGTTGGTGCCAAGTTTCATACCGAGATCAATATCTTCCTTCGTTGCGGTGCCTTCCTGAACCGTGTAATAAGCTTCATTGATAATCATCAAAACCACCCTTGGAGTAACCAACCCAACCCGAGATTGCACCCAACTGCAGGTCCAGCCCAATTTGCTGAAAATTTCTTCAAACACCATCTGATCATCGGGGTGCAGAAGGCATACCTCAGCCAGATTTCGATTGATAAAGGTGGGCAAGGTATTCATGCCGATAATTTCAGCACCGGGTAAAATGGGGTATTCCGGTATCAAGGCTTCGAGTTGCAATCCGGCCGTTCCAAGAACAATGGGGGTGTCTTGTAATTCAAGGTATTCTTCCCAAAAAATCCTGTCAAGGTCAAAGGATAAATCAAAAATGATGTCATACGCTCCGATTTCTGTAATTTTGAGTTCAGAAATCACAGCTGATGAACCGATTTTCTCTGTCAATTCCTGTATTTGTTTCGGGGTTCCTTTTACTCCTGCATGCATGTGATAGTGGTTCTGATTCCAACAAAAATACCATTCCCGTGACCAATAAACCTATTGAAATGAATAAAGAGATTATTTCTACCCCAAACGCACCTGCAGCCATCGGTCCATATAGCCAGGCCGTAAAGTCAGGTAATTTATTATTTTGCTCCGGTCAAATCGCATTGAATCCGTCGGATGGCACCCTCGACACAGCGGATATCAAAACTGAAACACACCGTGTGATGAAAAATGTGGGAGCACTGCTGGCTTCAGAAGGTCTGGATTACAGCAACATCGTTAAAACTACCATTTTTATGGCCGATATGGGCGATTATGCAGCCATCAATGAAGTGTATGCGTCTTATTTTTCTAAGGATTTTCCTGCACGCGAAGCGGTTGCCGTGAAAACGCTACCCAAAAATGTGAATGTGGAGATTACGGTGGTGGCGAGTTATTGAGCAGCCACTGGCTAGATAAACGGATTAAGAGCTAGGTTTTGTGTGAAAGGATGAAGCGATGAAATGATTGAACGATTGAATGATGAGTGGATGACTTGAAGGTGAGGGTATTTTATGTTTCCCCACTTGTATAAAAGAAGTTATTTTTAATCAATACATCGTTAAATCATTTCATCGTTAAATCAATACATCCCTAAATCA
>JBIIVF010000114.1:0-7948 GCA_044339595.1 Bacteroidia bacterium | reverse complement strand
CACATAAGCCACATCTGCCGTGGGTTTAAAACCGGTGGAGAATCCGTGAAGAAATCTTAAAAGCAGGAAACCGGCTACTGTGCTGATCAATGGATACAAAATTCCCAATACAACGCAAACCAAGCAGCCAATGATCAGCACCGGCAATCGACCGATGGTATCGGTGAGTCTGCCACTAAAGGGTCGGGCTAACCCCGCAGAAATGGCAAACAATCCGATGATCATCCCTTTGAAATCTTCACCACCGATGGAAGTGAGGTAGGCCGGCAGTTCCGGAATAATCATGTTAAAGCTGATAAAGAAGAAGAAGCTGCTCAATCCGAGCACTTTAAACCGGATGTCATTCATAAGACCGGTCGTTGGCTCGTTTGCCGTATGATTCATGCTCGTTTCAGAATTTCTGATCGCAGTCGATGTAATGAAACAAAATCAGCCGTATTTGACCTTTTGTAAATCGCACAGCGGAAAGCTTGAAGGGCATCTTCCCATATTTCCCAGACCAAAAGTGAAAAAATCCCGGTACCTTTTATTATGGCCAAAATCCACCAAAAATCCTTCCCGAATAAAAAGAATAAAATAAATGCCAGGATAAGGGTATATAACAAATCAAAAACAAGACTCAGCCCCAGCAACACTGAATCAAAAAATTCCTTTCGCTTCACCAATTTTGGTGTATAACCGGATGCCAGCCAGTACGGCAGCCATACCAACAGCATACCCCCAATGGCCGGCAAGGTGAATGCCATAAGAAAAAGTAATTTCCACCAAATCCCGCGGATGCCTTTCACTGCCTTATCGTTTAAATCGAAGTTGGATAAGGTGTTATGGTAGTCTTGAATATGGGTTTTGAACGTTTCCGTTTCATTCTGCATCCTGGCATTGAATTCAGCAGCAAATAAAATTTCTGCTCTTAACGGCCGATTGTGAAAAAATAAAAATCCAAACAAAGGTTTACGAATCTCATTTCGCACCATCTTGCCATACATTTCAAACAAGTCATCTGTTTCAGGATTTTCGCAGATAACAGTGTTGTTCTTGAGTACTTCTTCTATCTGTGCGGTGAGATTTATGATGGCCTGATTTGGATTTTGTTCATAGAGATCGCGGTAGTCTGCCACGCAAATGGATGAACAAAAATCTATCATCAACTCCTTTCTAAATCCCCTGAAATGAGAATAATTCAACGATGTGGGTACGATGTGCAGGTCCATCGTCCAATTGCTTTTAACGGCAGCATCAAAAGCCATACGGGCCGTTCCCTTTTTGATTGGCCTAAGCCTTCTTTCGATCTTGGCGATGGCTTCAGAAAAGATGAGCACGATATTATTCCTTTTAAACAAAGCGTAACACTCCTCAAAGGTTTGGTCGTTTTTGAGCCGGTTCTCGCGGGGATTTTGCCCATCTGATTCTCTAAAAATTGGCAAGAGGCACATTGACCTGAGAACCCTGTTAGACCATTTCTTTTTGAAAACATCACCTCTCACCAGCACGAAGGTGCGTCGAGACATCAAATATGAAATGGCTACTCCATCTAAAAATGAATTGGGGTGATTGCAAGCCAG
The DNA here is from genome assembly GCA_044339595.1 of Bacteroidia bacterium. GTDB lineage: Bacteria > Bacteroidota > Bacteroidia > NS11-12g > UBA9320 > CAZTGZ01. Next base: position 6,386 of record JBIIVF010000114.1, on the reverse strand, counting down.
CAATACCGGCTTCCCGGAAGGAATATTTCCGCGATTGCTGAAATACATCCTGCGGAAATAAATCCGTAAAATCGGGAAAAAGGCCACTTTCAGAAATCGGTATAGAAAGTACATTGGGGGCATGAATTTAAGTAGTCAGGCACAAAATTAATTCTTCTTCTTTTCTCTGAATGGCAAAAATCAGGATATTATCGAAATTTCGACCGCTTTTATCTCAATGGGTCTTTACTTTGCCGTGGAGAAACATGATGACAAGAATCTTTCGACGAAAGCCTTATCAATTTACATTATGTGTATGTTGTATCTGGGTTTTCATTGGAAGTACAGTCACCGTTTGGGCTCATCAGCAAACAGCGGTTCAACCCCATGCCTGGGTGGTTTATCAAGGAAACCATCTGTTAAATGACCGTTTCAGCATCCATACTGAATATCAGTTCAGAAGGCATCAATATTTCTCTGAACCCCAACAATCTTTGACTCGAATCGGCCTCGATTATGCCCTTTCCAAAAAAGTCATGGTTACAGCCGGGTATGGTTGGATTGTCACCTACCCCTATGGCCAATTCCCTGTGTCATACCAAAACAATGAACATAGAATTTGGCAACAACTAATCCTACGCGATCAGCATGGGCGATTTTATACAGACCATCGATATCGTCTTGAGCAGCGTTTTATAGAGACCAAAAAGTTACATTCAAACGGAGACTTTAAACACGACGATTATATTTTCAGACAGCGAATCCGTTACCGTTTTAACGTAATTTACCCCATCAACAAGCCGACCTTGACCAACCATACTTTGTTTGCCTATGTGAACGATGAAATCTTCTTAGGGTTTGGAAAGGGTATCGGACGAAATATCATGGATCAAAACAGGTTGATGGCCGGTTTAGGTTGGAAGTTGAACAATCATATCACATTTCAGAGCGGATATCTCAATCAATACTTGCAGAAACCGGATGGAGATCGACGCGAAAATAACCACGCCATTTGGGGAATGATTCAATATCATTTGGATTTTCGCAAGTCAGAAGACACGCCTATCGCAAAATAACAATGCCTGACTGTTTGGCCAATTCGAGCCGAAGTTTTAGCAAATCACTATGGATGCCGAGAAAAATCATGCGGTCTTCTTCCTCGGTGGCAGACTCGATTTTAGAAGCATTGTCAACAATTAACTGATCGAGGTGCTTGAGTTTGAGATAATTTATATTCTCTGTGACTTCGTGCAGAAAATTCTCACTTTCATCTAAGGTTAGGATTTCGTAATGACCAGCCCAAGTCGGACTTAATACATATTTCTCGGTTAACACTTCCGCTGCAAGTACCGATGTTGAAGGATGTTTTATGAAAAAATCTTCATCCACTTTTCCACCTTCGTCCAATACTTTTTTACAAGAGGTGATGATATCCTGATACGCCACATTTTCGAGTTCCACCTCATCGAGTGTTAATTCCTGGATAATGAACTCAAGTATGGTTTGCTTTACCTCCTCTTCTTCCTTCAGATAGGGTTTATGGCCAAAACGTATCAGATTTCGGATCAGCATTCGTTCCTGTTCACTTCGGGTATTTTCGAAGGGCTTTTCTGCCGTTAACGTTGAAAAATCATCTTGTATTTCAGGCGTATACGATTGCCCTGATTGTGTTTCCTTTCTTCTCAGCCGACCTGCTTCCATGGTCATGATGCGTTCGTCGGCATCTAAAATGAGGGCACATTCATGGATAAACGCAGCCCTTTTGAGTGGATCCGGAATTTTGACAATCGAGTCGAGAATATCGCGAACCGCCTTCGTTTTTTTAACAGGATCTTTCTTGGCTTCCTCTGAATATTGACGGGCTTTGAAGAGCACAAAATTCACCGAATTATCGGTGATGTATTTTCTAAAGGCTTCGCCTCCCATTTTCTTGCAGAGCGTATCCGGATCCTCCCCTTCCGGAAGCAACGAAATACTGATATTCATACCCTGCTGAAGAATCAGGTCGATGCTCCGCATGCTGGCTTTTTGACCGGCCGGATCAGCATCATACAGCACAGTGATATTCTCTGTAAAACGCTTGATGATGCGCACCTGCCCTTCAGTAAGCGCCGTTCCTGAACTGGCCACCACGTTTTCGATGCCATTTTGAAAAAGGGTGATTACGTCGAGATATCCTTCCACCAAAATACAATCATCGAGCTCACGGACCGCCTTTTTGGCTTGAAACAGTCCATACAGGATTTCAGATTTGTGATAAAATTCTGTTTCTGCCGAATTCAGGTATTTCGGACCAAATCCTTCTTTGAGTCTTCTTCCGCCAAATCCCAACACCTTACCTGTAATGCCATAAACCGGGAACATTACCCGATCACGAAAAGCATCGTAATACCGCACAAATGGATCTTCCGATTGAACATCCTCCTTTTCTTTGATGAGCCCGGCTTTGAGCAACACATCCGCTTCAAACCCTTTTTTGATGGCATCAGAAAGCAACGCCGACCTAGATTCGAGGCTATAACCTAAACCGAAAGTTTCTATGATATCATCCCTTAACCCTCTATCGCGCAAATAGCTGTAACCTGCCATTTTTCCATCTCTGTGATGATGCAGAATATCTGCAAAATATTTGGCAGCAAATTCGAGGGCAACAGAAATACTCTCCCGGGCCGCGTTTTTTTCTTTGTACTGTGGATCATCCCCACGGTCTTCTTCAATTGGGACGTTGTATTTTGCTGCCAGTTTTCGCAGGGCTTCCACATACGTCAACTGCTCCGTTTCCATCACAAAATTGACAACATTACCCGCCTTTCCGCATCCGAAACACTTGTAAATCCCTTTGGCAGGAGAGACCGAAAAGGAAGGTGTTTTTTCGTTGTGAAAAGGACAAAGTCCTTTGAGATTTGAACCTGCTTTTTTAAGATTTACCACTTCACCCACCACGTCTTCAACAGAAGCTGATTCAAAGATGCGATCAATGGTGTTTTGTGAAATCATGAGGCAGCTACAAAGAAATGAAAAAATGAAGTGAGTATTACATTTGGTGGATAAATGGGGAGTCATAAAAGTCAAATGAGGCCTTTTATTTTATGGAAATAAATCATTCATCTTTTTTTACGAGTTTTGTGCTATGTCAGTTAAGCAACGCATAACCTCTGCCTCAGAAGCCTTATTCCCTGAAATTCAGCGGGTCAGAAGACATTTGCATCAACATCCGGAATTGTCTTTTGAAGAATTTGAAACAGCGGATTATATAGAAAACTATATTCATCAATTGGGACTTACCACTACTCGGATGGCAGGTACCGGTGTGATTTGCCTATTGAAAGGAAAAAATCCTTCTAAATCGACGTTGGCATTACGGGCTGATATTGACGCTTTGCCCATATCCGAAAAAAACACCTGCGAATACCGCTCTCAAAAAGAAGGGGTGATGCATGCTTGCGGGCATGATGTTCATACAGCAAGTTTGCTGGGTGCATTAACCATCTTGAAAGATTTAAAGGACGAGTTCGAAGGAACCATAAAATTCATCTTTCAGCCGGGAGAAGAGCGCATTCCGGGTGGTGCCAGTTTATTGATTGCAGAAGGTGTTCTAAAAAATCCTGAGGTTCATCAAATCATTGGACAACATGTGATGCCCTTATTACCGGCCGGGCATGTGGGTTTCAGAAAAGGGATGTATATGGCCAGTGCCGATGAAATTTATATCACCATTAAAGGCAAGGGTGGACATGGTGCGCATCCGCATTCCTTGATTGATCCCGTGACCATTGGAGCACAAGTCATTACGGCATTGCAACAAGTAGTGAGCAGAAATGCCAAACCCGCAACACCCTCCGTTTTGTCTATTGGAAAAGTAATCGCCCATGGCGCCACCAACATCATACCGGATGAGATGTATCTTGAGGGCACTTTCCGAACTTTTGATGAGACCTGGCGATACAAAGCCCATGAACAAATCAAGAAAACCGTCGTTGGGATTTGCGAAGCAATGGGAGCAAAAGTGGATATCGATATCAAAGTAGGATATCCTTACCTGGAAAATCACCCCGACTTTACAGAAACCATTCAAGGTTATGCCAAAGAGTTTTTAGGTGAATCTAAAGTTCATGATCTCGAAATATGGCCGGCAGGGGAAGATTTTGCATTTTACACCCGGGAAATTCCTGGAACGTTTTATAGATTAGGAATACGAAATGAGGAATTGGGCATAATCTCCAATTTGCATACCAATACCTTCGATATCGATGAAAATGCCCTCAAAACAGGAATGGGACTATTGGCTTATGCAACCATTCGTGAACTTTCTATACCATAATTCTAAAGCTGACACCCGAAAAAATAAAATTTAGCCTATTCACTATAATTTATTCCAAATCCATGTTCGTACAAAAGACCCAAATCATTGCAGTACTATTCGTCCTCCTTTTGGCCCAGTCATGTAAAAAAGACGAAACCATTGTTAACGGTGAAGATGATGCCTTGGCCGCGCTTAATTTGCCATCACAGGCATTCAATTATGCCATGCCGGGATTACCTGCCTTTTATTCAATGCAGCCCACAGTGGGCGCAGACAATACCCCTGCAGCCAATCCGGTGACCAATGCCGGGGCAACCTTGGGTCGGGTCTTGTTTTACGACAAGAATTTGAGTAAAAATCGCACCATCTCTTGCGCCAGTTGTCATCAGGCCGCTCACGGTTTTTCTGACCCTGAAATCTTAAGCAAAGGTTTTGAGGGCGGGAATACCGGTCGTCATAGCATGGCTTTGGCCAATGCCCGATATTATAACAATGGTCGCTTTTTCTGGGATGAACGCGCCAACACGTTGGAAGATCAGGTTCTGAGGCCCATCCAAGATGAAGTTGAAATGGGGTTGACCCTCAACGAAGCCATGCAGCGTATCGGAGCGCAAAAATATTATCCTTTATTGTTTAAAAATGCATTTGGTGACGAGCAAATCACCGCAGATCGCACTTCGAAAGCATTGGCTCAATTTGTGAGAAGTATGGTTTCTTACACCAGCAAATATGATCTTGGGAGGGCACAGGTGAATAACCCCAATGATCCATTTCCCAATTTTACCACCCAGGAAAACAATGGAAAACAACTCTTTTTTGCACCCAATATTGGTTGCGCTGCGTGCCATGGTACCGACGCTTTTGTAGGACCCGGACCACGAAACAACGGACTGGATGCCACCACCATAGACCGTGGCATAGGATTAACGAATAATGACCCCGCGCTCGACGGCGCATTTAAAACCACTTCGTTAAAGAACATTGCCCTTTCGGCACCTTACATGCATGACGGTCGATTTAAAACCCTTGAAGAAGTAATTGAACATTACAACAGCGGTGTAAAAAATCATCCCAATCTCTCTCCTCCATTGAGATTGCCGGATAACGGGGTGAGAAGACTCAATTTGAATCAAAATCAAAAAGATGCCTTGGTGGCATTTTTGAAGACATTGTCAGATCCAACGATGTTGGGAGATGAAAAATTTAGTACTCCTTTTAAGTGATGAGGTCAGTTGGTTATTAGAATAAAGTGCTCAACATCTTATGCTTAAATAAAAAACTGCCTTGCATCCATCTCAAAGCGGGGAGTAATGATGAACTGCGCATCCTTCTGGAGAGGCTGTTTTAACTTGAATTTAATGACAAACTCATTGCCATTCAACAAGTCAATCATGCCATCGGCTTCATTGATTGTGAAACGCGCAACCGATAATCCGGCCTTAATACTTTCCCCTTCAGAAATCACTCGTTCAGGAAAATTTGGACCGGTCAAGGTGAATGAAAACGATTCAATAAAGGAAAATCCCGCCGTTCGGAGCTCGACTTAAAGCTTAATTCCAGCATTTGCCGGGTGATTCGCTCGATTTGTTTTTCTTTAACTGCTCTTTTTTCAAGTTCATTATCGAAATTTATCAAGTATTCACCATTCACATCATAAAATGAATCCTTTGTAGAAAAACTACTTGCTTCAGTTCTGCCTCACTTTCATAGGACAAGTAATATTTGGTCCATTCATCTACTTCTTTACACGCTTGAAATGCCCCGGACGAAACAGCCATAAAGACTGAATATGCAATAATTAGTAGCATCTTTTTCAAAACAGGGTAGTTGTTTGGAGTCAAATACAATAATTAATTGTGTTGTAAATAACATACGTATGTTATTTTATTTTTTAGGATTAAGAACATTAAAAATATAGATTCGAAAATATGAAAATTAAAATTTCCTTCATTGCCTTATTTATAGTGGTCATAATCACTTCCTTATACATTAGTTCCTGTAAAGACGATATTGAGAATTTAATTGAAGAAGATCCACATGAAGTCAAATTAGAGTGGACCGGATATTACAATTTTGCTACGGATCGCTTATTCAGCTGATCATT
>JBIIVF010000069.1:0-12540 GCA_044339595.1 Bacteroidia bacterium | reverse complement strand
ATGCATACCCCTTATTTAAAAGGACCATCCCAACCTTGGCCAAATCTTCTGCTGTGCAAGTGAGGCCCGAATAAGCATATGGAATTTGCTCTTTTGAGCGATCGGTAATCCAAAATGCCGGATATTTTGTACCGGCAGGTTGCCATAATCTTTCTTGAAATATTTCTAAGAATGGCTTTTGCATGATGTTTTCTATGGCAAACATCAGCAATTGTACATTGATGTCTTCATAACTAAATTTCATTCCGGGTGAATGTTTTACAATCATCAGGCGATTCATGGCTTTTCGAATCTCAGGGCTATAATAAAAATTGGCGGGGCCCTCTTTGATATCCGCCATTTTTTTTGACTTAATACTCAGGCCGCTTTGCATGTTCAAGAGATGGGCGAGGGTAATTTTTTCAAAGGCCGGATCTTGAAGCCACGGAATAAATTTCGAAACCGGAATATCGAATGATTCAAGTTTGCCGCGGTGAATAGCATCGAGATAAAGCATTGCAACCATGGATTTTGAGATGGAAAACACGGTGCGAACCTCATGAGGTTTAAATCCCTTGCGGTAATATTCATAAATCAAAGTATCGCGGTGATACACCAAAAACGCGTTGGTCTTAGTTTTCTTCAACACCTTTTTCAGGCTGTAAGGTGGTTGATCAAAAAAATGTTTGAGTTGATTGGCACCTTCGAGATTCCTTTTAAAATCAAAAGGTCTCTGAGAAGGTTTTATTTCCACTACCGGAAATTTCTTATAGTCTTTGATATCAGGGAAAAAATACCAGACGGCCCTGACCTGGGTGCAGGAAGAAAGTCCGAAACATAAACACACAATCAGTGCAATTTGAATTGCCCTCATTAGGTTTGGATAACACCTACATTAAACTTTGCAACAGGGGCATTTTCGGCCATTTCAATGCCGGCAGAAATCCAGTTTCTGGTGTCGAGCGGATCTATTATGGCATCGACCCAAAGGCGGGATGCAGCATAATATGGAGTCGTTTGACGTTCATAGCGCTCCATGATGGTTTTAAGCAAATTGGCTTCGGCATCCGGCGTAATTTTCTCACCTTTCTTTTCCAGTGCAGCCTTTTCAATTTGAAGCAACACTTTGGCTGCCTGTTCTCCTCCCATCACTGCTATTTTCGCTGTAGGCCAGGCAAGCATGAGACGTGGATCATATGCTTTTCCGCACATGGCATAGTTGCCGGCACCGTAAGAATTGCCTATTACGACTGTAAATTTGGGCACGGTACTGTTGCTCATGGCACTGACCATTTTAGCACCATCTTTTATGATTCCGCCGTGTTCGCTGCGACTACCCACCATAAATCCGGTGACATCTTGCAGAAAAACCAAAGGAATTTTCTTTTGATTGCAATTCATGATGAAACGAGCTGCTTTATCTGCAGAATCGGAGTAAATCACACCTCCAAATTGCATTTCGCCTTTCTTACTCTTTACCAATTCACGGTTATTGGCCACAATTCCTACTGCCCAACCATCTATTCGGGCATAACCGCAAATGATGGTTTTCCCATAACCGTCTTTATAAGGTTCAAATTCAGAATTATCGACCAACCTTTCGATAATTTCAATGGTTTTATAAGGTTTTGCCCGGTCAGCAGGAAGTATCCCATAAATCTCTTTGGGGTCTTTTGATGGCAAAATTGGCTTCACCCGGTCGAAGCCCGCTTTTTCAAAGTGACCCAGTTTATCCATGATGTAACGGATGTGGTTTAGACAAGATGCATCATCTTTGAATTTATCATCAATCACGCCGGATATTTCGCTTTGTGTTTCTGCCCCACCCAAATATTCCTGATCAGCATCTTCACCGATGGCCGCCTTCACCAAATAGGGTCCAGCCAAAAATATGGACCCGGTACCTTCTACAATCAACGCTTCATCACTCATGATGGGCAGATAAGCCCCTCCGGCCACACAACTTCCCATTACGGCAGAAATTTGGGTAATCCCCATACTGCTCATAATCGCATTGTTTCTAAAAATTCGACCAAAGTGTTCCTTGTCCGGAAAAATCTCGTCCTGCATCGGCAGATAAACCCCGGCACTGTCCACCAAATAAATGATGGGCACACGATTTTCCATGGCCAGTTCCTGCAATCGCAGATTTTTCTTCCCGGATATTGGAAACCAAGCACCGGCTTTCACGGTGGCGTCATTAGCCACGATGATGCAAAGCCTTCTCTTCACGCGAGTAATGCCACCGACCACACCACCGGATGGACAGCCCCCTTCTTGATCGTACATACCAAATCCGGCAAATCCGGCAATCTCATAGAAGGGTGCATCTTCATCCTTTAAAAAATCGATGCGTTCCCGTGCGAGCATTTTGCCTTTCTCCTTCTGTTTTGCAGCTGCTTTGGCTCCACCGCCTAAACTGATTTCATCCATCAATCGGCGCGTCTTGCCCACGAGCAATCGCATTTGATCTTCATTTTTATTGAATTCTAAATTCACCTTGGTCATACGGATTCAAAATTAAGACTTATTGCATTTTGATGGTAACAAAAACTAATTGCAAAAGGATTTGTGGAGAATGAAATGTTAGTATTAAATTTGCGCCGCCGGCACGACCAGCTCCTCCTCAATCCCCCAGGGTTGGAAGACAGCAAGGGTAGGGAGTTGTAGCGGTGCGATGCCGGCTTTTTTTATTTTCTTTTTGCCATTTCATCTCGGTTTGTTCTCAAAATTTATCGAACCAAATTGCACAGAATCTCTTAGCTTTGCCCAAATTAAATTATTATGTTATTTTTTGTTGATACCGCCAATTTAGATCAAATCAAGGAAGCACAGGATCTCGGTGTTCTTGATGGAGTGACCACTAACCCTAGCCTCATGGCCAAAGAGGGAATCAAAGGAGCCATCGCAGTGCGCAATCACTATAAAGCCATTTGCGACTTAGTAGATGGTGACGTAAGCGCCGAAGTGATTAGTACCGATTTTGAAGGTATGATCAAAGAAGGTGCTGCTTTGGCTGAAATAGATGAAAAAATCGTGGTAAAAGTTCCCATGATTAAAGATGGTATTAAAGCCTTAAAATGGTTTTACGACCACGATATTAAAACCAATTGCACGCTCGTTTTCAGTGCAGGACAAGCCATTTTAGCTGCAAAAGCAGGCGCCACTTATCTTTCTCCCTTCATTGGTAGAATTGATGATATGAGTTGGGATGGCATTGAATTGATTTCTCAAATTTCTACCATCTATAACATTCAGGGTTTTGACACCATGATATTGGCGGCTTCTATCAGAAATCCGCTGCATATTGTGCGAGCTGCTGAAGCCGGTGCAGATGTTTGCACTTGTCCGTTGAGCTCGATTACCGGTCTATTAAAACATCCTTTAACCGATATTGGATTGGCACAATTTCTAGCAGACCATCAAAAGTCTAACAGCTGATAGACCATTTTCAGCTTTCAAACGTTAGGTAAAATGAGTGGCTAATCCTAAATGAGACAAAATATTGTAATCATCCCAACCTACAATGAGAAAGAGAACATCGCAGCGATGCTCGAAAAGGTTCTCTCATTGCCGGTAAATTTCGACATACTCATCGTTGATGACGGGTCACCGGATGGCACCGCTGATATTGTTAAATCTTACATTGCCAAAAACCAAGACAGAATTTATTTACTCGAAAGAAAGGGTAAACAAGGTTTAGGGACGGCCTACATCGCCGGGTTCACAAAATGCCTAGAAATGGGCTATGCCTTTATATTTGAGATGGATTGTGACTTTTCACACAATCCTGAAGACCTTGCAAAACTTCTCCATGCCTGCGAAATGGAAGGTGCTGATTTATCGATTGGATCCCGCTATGTAAATCATTTGGTGAATGTGGTGAACTGGCCGATGGGAAGAGTATTGTTGAGTTATTTTGCGAGCATGTATGTGCGATGGGTAACCGGCATGAAAATAATGGACACCACCGCAGGTTTCGTCTGTTATAAACGCGCCGTTCTAGAGACCATAGAGCTTGACAAAATAAAATTCAAAGGTTACGCTTTTCAGATCGAAATGAAATTTACCGCCATCCAATGCGGATTTGCAGTCAAAGAAGTTCCCATTATTTTTACGGATCGAACCATGGGCGAATCTAAGATGAGCAAAGGCATCATTAAAGAAGCGTTTCTGGGAGTGATACAACTTAAAATGGGCAGTTGGTTCAGGAAATATCCGAAAAAGAGCGTGGGTTGAGAGTTGAGGGATTTGAATAATCACAAAAAGTATCAGTCTTATTCATATTTCATTCATTCAAAATCGGTTGATCTCCCCGAGGTTCTTGTCCGCTAGAATTCAAATTCCTTCATGCATTCATATTCTCTGAACTCCCCGAGGTCCCTGCGGAGACCTCAGGGAGCATTTTGGTGGAACGAAAAATCATCCTTCTCCACCTCGATCAAGATTTGCCCCTATCCAACGCCAGAGATCCCCACTCCTGAGGTCTCCGAAGAGACCTCGGGAGACAGCTAAGCTGCACCTCTCTACTCCACACCAATCGCGACAAGGTCTCCGCAGTGACCTAAGGAGAAATCTAAATTCAAGCATTATTCACAAATTCATCATATCCAATTAATGATTTCATGAAGCTATAGCAATCAAACCTTCACGTTCATCAAAGAACTTTGAATTCTTAAAATATTAATCATGTTTCTTTCATTCAAAGATTTTATTTTCAAAAAAATCATACATCTGCTCTGCAACCTTTTTCATATCGATGCGTATGTCAGCCACTAAACGAAAAGTTGAGTATGCCATCATTTCTGACGTGCATTTGGGCACCTATGGTTGTCATGCAAAAGAACTGAGACGGTATCTAAAAAGCATCAAGCCCAAACATCTGATTTTGAATGGCGACTTTGTAGATATATGGCAATTCAGCAAAAGATATTGGCCAAAATCGCACATGAAAGTAATCAAAACCATTATGGACATGGCCCTTTCCGGCACCAAAATTCACTATATCACCGGAAATCACGATGAAATGCTCAGAAAGTTTGCAGGAACAAAATTGGGCAACATTGAAATCACCAACAAAATGCTCATCAACGTGAACGGAGAGCAAGTTTGGATTTTTCATGGTGATGTTTTCGATGTAACCATGCAACATGCGCGATGGCTTACAAAATTAGGTGCCACCGGTTATGACATCCTCATTTTGTTGAACCGTTTTATCAATAGCATACTTGTATCAATTGGCAGAGAAAGAATCTCGCTCAGCAAAAGAATCAAAAACAGTGTTAAAAGTGCAGTAAAATTCATCAATCAGTTTGAAGATCTCACCGCATCCCTGGCCATAGAAAATGGATATCAGCGTGTGATTTGCGGACATATCCATCAACCCGAAATTAGACTTATGAAACAATCACAAGGAGAAGTTATTTACATGAATTCGGGCGATTGGGTTGAGAACCTCACGTCCATTGAATTTGCCAATGGTGAGTGGTCCTTAAAGCGGTTCGACGAAGAATGGAACGATTTTGACCTCGATATAGAGGAAGAACATGATTTGGATAGCAAGCGTCTTTTTTCTGAACTATTACTCGAATTTAAACTCACTACTGCATGAAAGTGCTATATGCCATTCAGGCCACGGGTAACGGACATTTAATCCGGGCAAAACAAATCCTTCCATGCCTAAAAAAGAGAATGGAAACCGATGTGCTCATCAGTGGAATTCAAGGAGATGTTCAACTTCCCTTCGAGGTAAAATTTACCTATCAAGGTTATGGGTTTATCTTTGGAAAGAAAGGAGGCATTGATTGGACTTCGACCATCCGGAAGAACAAGGCATTAAAATTTTTTAATGAAATCAGAAAAGTACCCATTACCGATTATGATCTCGTCATTACAGATTTTGAACCGGTTTCAGCCTGGGCTGCATATTTAAAAGGAGTAGATTGCATAGGGATTGGCAACCAATATGCCCTTAATTCACCTAATTTTCCTGTACCTGAAGGTCGATTTGCCTTGAGCAAATTTGTGATGAATCATTACACGCCGACCGTCAGAAATTATCCCATATTTTATGAAGCATTAAACCAAAAAACAGCCTTGCCTGTAATTCGAGATGAAATCCGACAAATGGAGCCCAGCAGAAGGGGTTATTATTTGGTCTACCTTTCAGCGATAGATCCAAAATCCATTGCTCAAGCACTCTCCTCTTTTAAAAACCACAAATTCAAAGTGTTTACGCGCTATCCATATATCGGTGAACCTATAGACCATGTTCGATTTTATTCCATCGGAGATGATGCCTTTTCAAAAGCACTGTGTCATGCCAATGGGGTCATCACCCATGCCGGTTTTGGTTTGACATCCGAGGCGTTATATTTGGGTAAGCCGCTATTCGTTATTCCGATGAAAGGGCAATACGAACAAATCTGCAATGCCCATTTTCTACAAGAAAAATTCAATATCGAAACAGCTCCATCCCTGCGATTGGGACTTCCAAAGATTGAACACTGGTTGAAAAGCGGAAAAGCCAAAGAGGTATATTATCCTGAGCACACTCAAAAATGGGTTGATGGGCTTTTATCCGACTATTTGCTTCGCAAAACCATGTTCGAATCACGTCCATTAGGGAACATTCAAACTACGCTCGGATAGTGCCGTTTATTAAAAGTTCAGATTTTGGACCTGATTTTATCTGGGGAGTCAGCAGTTCAGCTCCTCAAACCGAAGGGCATTCAGAATATGACGGTAAAGGAGCGTCCATCTGGGATACTTTTGCCGGAATCAAAGGCAATATAATCGATCAACATACCCCTGCGAAAGCTTCCCTCTTTATTGAACATTTCCGCAGAGACATACAATTGCTCGCACATCTGGGAATTAAAAATTTTCGATTTTCCATTTCGTGGCCGAGAATTTTCCCTGATGGAAAAGGGAATCCGAATGCGAAAGGAATTTTATTCTATCAAGAACTCGTAAACCAATTGCTTGAAAATGGAATTACTCCTTGGGTGACCCTTTATCATTGGGACTTACCCCAAGCACTTGAAGATGAAGGTGGATGGAAAAATCGAGCCACATATCAGCACTTTTGCAATTACGTAGCTTTTTGTGTAAATATGCTAGGTGACCGCGTTAAAAACTGGATGATATTGAATGAACCCATGGTTTTTGCCGGAGCAGGATACTTCTTAGGAATTCATGCACCTGGCAGACGCGGTTTATCGACCTTTTTACCTGCGATGCATCACATAGCGCTTGCTCAATCAGAAGGGGCACGCGCAGCTCGAGCAGAAGATCACACAGCCAACATCGGAACCACCCATTCCTATACTTATTTCAGGGCGAAAAACAGTCAATCCAAACACATGGATGCCGCTCAACGAGCAGACCTATTTATCAATAAACTTTATCCTAATCTCATCACCGGAATGGGCTATCCCATTGACCAACTGCCATTTTTGCGCGGTGTTGAAAAACACATCCATCAACGCGACGAAATAAACCTTTCCTTTCCATTTGATTTTTGGGGGATACAAGTTTACACCCGCCATTTGGTGAGACATAACTTTTGGATTCCGTATTTGAAGGCATCCCTCTTGGATCCTAGTAAAAGGGGAAAAGTTACCGCCACAGGTTGGGAAGTTTATCCCGATTGTATGACCAAGGCGATTGATTCGATGAACAGTATTCCCGATGCGCCGCCGCTATACATAACCGAAAATGGCATGGCCCTGCATGACCACCCTTCGAATGGCAAAGTATGCGACAATGAGCGGATCCAATATTTAAAAGACCATTTGTTTAAATTGATGATTGCCAAAAAACGCGGAGCCAATGTAAAGGGATATTTTGTTTGGTCGGCCACAGACAACTTTGAATGGGCGCATGGATACCATCCCCGATTCGGTTTAATTTACATTGATTTTCTCAGCGGAGAGCGCATTTTGAAAGATTCAGCTTATTGGTTCAGCGATTTTATAAGAACTTAAAGCATAAAAAAAGCCATTCACTCAATGGCAAATGGCTTATTATAGCGTCTTTAAAATCAGGCTAATACCACGATTTTATTTTGTATCACCTCCACAATTCCATTCTGAATTTCGAATTGCTCGGTCCCTTGATTTGTCTTGACTTCGATGATTCCGGCTTCGAGACTGCTGATTAGTGGTGCGTGATTGTTCAAGGTTTCGAATCTTCCGGCGGAACCGGGAAATTTAACCGAGATTACCTCTCCGCTGAACAACGTTTTATCGGGTGTTACAATTTCTAATTGCATATCAGATTATCTGGTTTCTTTTAACATTTTTTCGCCTTTCTCGATGGCGTCTTCGATGCTTCCTACGAGGTTAAAAGCTGCTTCCGGGTATTGATCTACTTCACCATCCATGATCATATTGAATCCTTTGATGGTGTCGTTGATGTCTACCAAAACTCCTTTCATACCGGTGAATTGCTCTGCCACGTGAAATGGTTGAGATAGGAATCTCTGTACCCTTCTGGCTCTATGAACAACCAATTTATCGTCTTCAGAAAGTTCGTCCATCCCTAATATAGCAATGATATCCTGAAGTTCTTTGTAGCGCTGCAACAACATTTTTACTCTTTGAGCCGTGTTGTAATGTGCTTCACCCAAAATAGAGGGCGTTAAAATTCTGGAAGTAGAATCCAAAGGATCCACCGCCGGATAAATACCCAATTCAGCGATTTTACGTGAAAGTACGGTAGTTGCATCTAAGTGGGCAAAAGTTGTTGCCGGAGCAGGGTCAGTCAAGTCATCCGCAGGTACATAAACCGCCTGAACCGAGGTAATAGAACCTCTGTTGGTAGACGTGATGCGTTCCTGCATAGCACCCATTTCAGATGCCAGGGTAGGCTGATATCCTACGGCTGAAGGCATACGACCTAAAAGGGCCGATACCTCAGAACCTGCCTGAGTAAAACGGAAAATATTATCTACGAAGAAAAGAATATCTCTTCCTCCGCTTTGCTCATCTCCATCACGGAAATATTCAGCTACAGTTAATCCGGATAAAGCCACACGAGCTCTGGCCCCGGGAGGCTCATTCATTTGACCGAAAACAAAAGTTGCCTTTGAATCTTTCAGTTTTTCCTGATCTACTTTCGAAAGATCCCAACCTCCGGCTTCCATGCTGTGCATAAATTCATCCCCGTAAGTCACAATCCCTGATTCAATCATCTCTCTCAATAAGTCATTTCCTTCGCGGGTACGTTCACCTACACCGGCAAATACAGAAAGACCATCATATGCCTTGGCAATATTGTTGATCAATTCCTGAATCAATACTGTTTTACCTACTCCTGCACCTCCAAACAAACCAATTTTACCTCCCTTTGCATAAGGCTCAAGCAAATCAATTACTTTGATTCCGGTAAAAAGTGGTTCAGTGGTAGTACTCAAATCTTCATATCTAGGCGCTTTCTGGTGAATGGCGCGACCTTTTGATGCATCCAAAGGACCGATACCGTCAATGGTATCTCCTATCACATTCATCAAACGGCCTTTGATTGAATCACCAATAGGCATTCTGATAGAGTCTCCGGTATCTACTACCGGCATGCCTCTAACCAATCCTTCGGTTGAATCCATCGCAATGGTTCTTACCATGCTTTCACCTAAATGCTGCTGAACTTCTAATACTAACTTAGCTCCGCCTTCTCTTTCAATCATCAACGAGTTAAGAATCTTAGGCAGTGTCAAGCCTTCGCCTTCAAAACTCACGTCCACAACGGGACCAATTACCTGAGAAATTTTACCAATGTTTGCCATTTTTTGTATTTAATAACCTGTGGTCTGAAATTTACCGCAAAAGTAAGCATCTGAATTAATTTTTTGACAATTGAATAATCTTTTTTAGAACAGAGTGAAATTTCAATCATATTTTAGTCAAAGTTGGCAAAAAAGTCAAATTGTCTTTTCTAAACGGAGGACTCTTTATAAATTGCACTTAAACTACTATTTTTTTATGAAAATCAACTTTTTGGTATTTATCATCGAGGATGATCCAATTTATGGTGAAATCCTTGAATATCAGTTTGCCTTGAATCCAAATTGTGTTGTGCGCAGGTTTAAAGCCGGCAAAGAGGCCTTAGCGGCGCTCGATCAGCAGCCAGACCTTATTACCTTGGATTACAAACTGCCCGACTTGTCCGGTGCGGAAGTTCTTAAAAAAATCATACATTTTAATCCAGACTTACCAGTAGTGATTATTTCAGGTCAGGATGATATTGGCACAGCAATCACGCTGCTAAAAGATGGTGCCTATGATTATATTGTCAAAAATGACAACACCAAAGAACGGATCTGGAGTGTGGTCAGAAATATTCAAGAAAAAAATGACCTAAAACAGGAAATCCTTGAACTGAAAAATCAAATCAGTCGAAAATATGATTTCTCTAAGAGCATTTTGGCCAACAGTTCAGCCATGAAAAGGGTTATTTCTTTGATTCAAAAAGCGATTGAGTCAAATATCACGGTGTCAATTACCGGTGAAACCGGAACCGGAAAAGAAGTAGTGGCCAAGGCGATCCATTACAGTTCATCACGAAAGAACAAACCTTTTGTTGCGGTTAACATCACAGCTATTCCATCTGAATTAATCGAATCTGAATTGTTCGGACATGAAAAAGGAGCCTTTACTGGAGCCATCATGCGCAGGATCGGAAAATTTGAAGAAGCCGGTGATGGGACCATCTTTTTAGATGAAATTGGTGAAATGGATATCAACATGCAGTCTAAATTGTTGCGCGTCATACAGGAGAGAGAGTTAACCAGGGTCGGTGGTTCGGGTGTTATTAAGTTGAATTGCCGCATCATGGTTGCCACGCACATGGATCTCGCGGATGAAGTAAAAAAAGGAAGTTTCAGAGAAGATCTCTTTTACCGTCTTTTAGGGTTGCCGATCCAAATCCCACCCCTGAGGGAAAGAGACAATGATATTTTATTGCTGGCAAAGCACTTTGTGAATGAGTATTCGAGAGAAAATAAAATTCCTAAAATCGTGATCAGCCCTGAGGCCCAGAATAAAATACTCAAATACCCATGGCCCGGAAATATCCGCGAATTAAAGGCCGTAATCGAGCTTGCATGCGTTATGACCGATTCTAATGTGATTGAAGAAGATCATATTTCATTTAACACAACAGGTTCCATCGACACCTTGCTGCAAAACGAAATGTCTTTAGAAGAATATAAATTCAAAATCATCAAATATTTCCTCGAAAAGTACAACGGCGACGTATTGACGGTTTCCAGAAAGCTTGATTTGGGCAAATCCACTATTTACAGATTGTTACAGGAAAAGGCGATTTAATGATGCCAAACAATTTGCTTTATAATCTCGATCAACTCCATGACTTATCGGAGGGCAATCAACTCTTTATCGATAAGATGATGGCTCTATTCATAGAATTAATGCCTCAAATTATTTCAGAATTGGGAATCGGTCTCAAAGAACAGAACTATCAGAGAATACATGCTGCTGCTCACAAAGCGAAACCATCGATCGATATGATGGGCATTAATTCTCTTAAAGACACCATACGTGATTTAGAAAAAAATGCATTAAAGGATCAGAATGTGGATCAAATTAAACCCCTGATTGAACAAGTTTCGAAAATTATTGAACAAGTATTGATTCAATTGCGCTCTCGATAAGCCAAATCGAGTTGATGTAAATACATTTGTATGACGTTCTGCAGTCCATAATACAACGCATCACAAATCAAAGCGTGACCGATGGACACTTCTTTCAAATTGGACACCCCGGCAGCAAAAAATCGTAGATTTTGAAGATTGAGATCATGTCCGGCATTTAAACCCAATCCTATTTCATTCGCCACCTTTGAAGCGCTTGCGTAAGGAGCGATGGCCTTGTTTTTATCGATATGGTAATGGGATGCAAAGCTTTCTGTGTAAAGTTCTATGCGGTCGGTACCGGTTTGGAGCGCTGCGTGGACCTGATCATCTTCCGGATCCAAAAAAACAGAAGTCCGTATTCCTGCCTTTTGAAAAACATCAATCACTTCTGACAGCATTCGTTGGTGTTTAACACAATCCCATCCATGGTCAGACGTGATGGCATCGGGTGCATCCGGAACCAGGGTAACTTGATGCGGTTTCACATCCAACACCATTTTTATAAAGTCATCCGAAGGATAGCCTTCAATATTCAATTCAGTTAGTACGTTTCCTTTGAGGGCATAGACATCCGCTTTTCTGATGTGACGTTCATCCGGTCTTGGATGCACGGTAATCCCTTGCGCTCCGAAAAGTTCACAATCCATAGCCACCTGCAATACGTTCGGCATATCATGCCCTCTAGCATTCCGCAACGTAGCTACTTTGTTTACATTTACACTCAGTTTAGTTCCAGAATCTAACGTCATCACATTTCAAGCCTGTATAAGCCTCTTAATGCATTACAGCCCAATAAAAGATCCGCATTCTCTAGATGGGATTTATTTAGCGGCGTTAAAGTAATATTTTTAAATCGATCGAGTAACCAGGCGCGCATAACGCCATCTACGCCACCCTGATCGACA
>JBIIVF010000133.1:0-6448 GCA_044339595.1 Bacteroidia bacterium | reverse complement strand
GGTGACTTTTTCATGCAGGTATGCATCCCAGCTATCTTTTACATCACACCAGACGCAGCCTACATCACATCCTCCCAGACGAATGAAATAAGCGGCTCTGCCAGAGTAAACCCCTTCACCTTGCAGTGTGTAAAACTGCTCCATTACAGGAAGCGGAGTGCTCATTGGAAGGTGTTGTGATAAGCTTTTAATGTATTTTGAAGCAGTCCTGAAATGGTCATCGGCCCCACACCTCCCGGAACAGGAGTGATCCAGGCTGCTACTTTTTCAGCGCTTTCAAAATGAACATCCCCTTTAATGGCGTATCCTTTGGGTGAGGATGCATCTTCTACCCGGGTGATTCCCACATCGATGACCACGGCGCCCGGTTTAATCATGTCACCGGTTACAAATTCAGCTTTTCCGAGGGCTACGATTAATATGTCCGCCATTCGGGTGAAATGAGCAAGGTCCGGCGTTTTGCTGTGACAAAGGGTCACGGTGCAATTTCCCCAGGGTTTGTTCAAGCTCATGAGGATGCTCATAGGGCGACCAACAATGTTGCTTCTTCCAACCACAACGCAATGCTTTCCGGCGGTTTTTATGCCACTTTTTTCAATCAATTGTATGATACCATAAGGGGTTGCCGGGATGAAAGTCTCTTGTCCCAAAGTAAGTCTTCCGGTGCTGATGGTATGAAAACCGTCAACATCCTTTAAAGGGTTGATGGTTTCTATGATGCGGTCTTCTGAGATGTGTTTTGGAAGAGGTAACTGAACGATGAGGCCGTCAATTTCAGGATTATCATTGATTTTTTGTACTTCCTTTACGAGCGCTTCTTCGGTGATGTCGGCATCAAATCGAAGAATGGTAGAAGTAAATCCTGCTTCTTTACAGGCTTTTTCTTTACTGGCAATATAGGTCTTACTCGCTCCGTCTTCACCGACTAAAATAGCGGCCAGATGTGGGGCTCTTTTCTCTTCTGAGACAATCTGCGCAACAGCAGTCTTGATGCGTTCTGATGCTTCCTGCGCTGTTTTTTTTCCGTCTAAAATCATGGATGCAATATTACGAATTACATGATTAACCTGATCGAAAACTGACGTAAATCAACCCACTATATCGTATAATTCCAAAATGACTGATTTGGGTAGGATCCAATATCGTCAATAGAACGTTTTTGTCGAAAAGCATGACATTAAGACTATGGTTCTATTGACTGATTTGGGTTAGATTTGTGCGTTGAAAGCTATGAAGCAACAAATTTTCTTCCTATTTATAGTGATTTCTATCTTTTGCAGTTGCGGTGAAGACACCAAAATTGAACCTACGCAATTTGTGAATGAATCGGAATATTTTCCAATAGACGTAGGTACAGAATGGACCTATCAGGTTGATTCGATTCACTACAATTCGTTCAATACACAAAAGCCGGCAGATACATTTCATTTTTGGGTGAAAGAAACGGTAGCGGAAAAACTTCCATTCGACTCAGATTTTGAAACCGCGAGGGTAGAACGTTTGGTGTCTCTTGATTCGGGAAAATCCTGGAAATTCGATCGCAATTTTCAACTTTCAAAATCAGATATTCATGCCGTTAAAACCGATTGGGGCAATCGCATCTTAAAGTTAGCTTTTCCCATCACAAAAAACCAGGAATGGAATGTGAATGCCTACAACATACAGGAGAAAATCAGTGGGTTTTACGAACAGCTTTTTAAGACGATCCCAGTCAAAGATTCAATCTATACAGCTGCGGTCAGTGTGAATTTGAGATCTGTTAAGAATCTCATTAGAACGGATACAGATACCGAATGTTATGCGCCCAAATTCGGAATGATTCTAAAAGAAAGGCATGATTTGACCTATAAAGATCTTGAACAGACCCAAGTGGATGGTTATAGAGTAAAATACTCATTATTGTTATTTCAAAAATAAATAGGGTGTTCAGATCCATGCTTTCAACTTTTCATCCTTGCTTTTTGTCGGATTGTTGCAAGAAATCCTAAACTTGGTCGTTATACTTACCGGAATATGAAAATTTCTATCAGTACCTCTTTTCTATTACTTTTTGTATTCATCAGTTCCTGGACCTTTGGTGCGGCCACAGATTCAGTCTATAAGGAATATCAGTACTTGATCCTGTTTAAAGACAAGCGGTTTAACTATTCCGATAAATCAGATCCGAGCGCTTATTTGAGTGAGCTAGCGCTTCAACGCCGCAAATCTATGGGGATTGAAATAGACTCGCTGGATCACCCGGTTTCTCCTGTTTACATAGAAAACTTACAGCGAGAAGGGTTGAAAGTACGCTATACCACTAAATGGCTCAATGGGGCTGTGGTTGGGGTTCAAGAACATGAAAATGCCAATATTCTTAAATTGAAATTTTATGTTGAAAAAGTAGTTTATCTCGGATTCATCGAAAGGCCATTTAAAGAAATCAAGAAAACAGAGTCATTTGAGGAATTACAGAGTGCCATGACCAATGATGAGGCTTCTTTCACCTTTAAAAATCCGGTCAATGAAGGATATGGTGAGAGTTATGCCCAAAATAAAATGGTAGGAGCGGTGTATATGCATAAGAAAGGATTGACCGGCAAGGGAGTAAACATAGCCGTGTTTGATGCCGGATTCTTTAAGGCCAACAAACTGCCCACCTTCGAGCCGTTGTTTAAAGAAAATAGGATGATATACAGCCTGGATCTCGTGGATGATGAAGCCGATGTTTTTGACGATGATGATCACGGATTGCATGTATTGTCTTGCATGGCCGCTAAAACGGTCAATAGAATGATCGGAACAGCACCGGATGCCAATTATTTTTTGTTCAGAACGGAAATGGCAGCAGCTGAATTTTTGTTGGAGGAAATCAACTGGATTAGGGCCGCCGAATTGGCAGACAGCCTGGGGGTAGATATCATCAATTCATCTTTGGGTTACACCACTTTCGATGATGCGCGCATGAATCACACCCATGCCGATTTGAATGGTAAAACAAGTTATATCAGCAGGGGAGCGTCGATAGCGGTCTCACGTGGCATCCTGGTCGTAAATTCTGCCGGCAATGATGGGAATGATACCTGGAAGAAAATAGGAGTACCGGCTGATGCCGCCCAAGTGATTGCTGTTGGAGCGGTAGATGTTGCGAAAAGTATTGCACCTTTTAGTTCTGCAGGCCCAACGGCAGATTTTAGAATTAAACCGGACGTGGTGGCCATGGGATTTGCTGCTGTAGTTGCTTCTTCTTACGGTACTTTTTATCCGGGAAATGGAACGTCGTATTCTGCTCCTGTGCTCTGTGGTGCTATCGCCTGCATGTATGAAAGCAAATTAAGAATGCCTCCTTCTTGGGTGGTGGAAGCCATTCGTTTTAGTGGAGACCGATCTGACCGCGCAGATACAACCTATGGTTTTGGTGTGCCGGATGTTTTTGCTGCAATGACCATGGCTGGTATGAGTGAGTTTTTTGATTATACTTCTCCGAATTTGATTTACAATTTTCCGGATACCACAGATGGAAATCTGATCCTCCATCTGTCTACGAATCTCAATTTATTTTCAGAAATTCGGGTTTACAGGGCGAAGAAGTTTTTATTCATTCCGTACAAGAAAACCTTCTACGAGGAAAAGAAACCAAAGTGGCCCAATGGATTTTGTACCTTCAGAATTCCATTGAATAAATTAACCAGCAGGGGAGAACTCACCGCTGAAATTCATCTCATCGATGCCAATGGAAAGAAGAAACTTTTTTTAAAAGAGAAGTTCATCAACTACCCCAACTTCTAATTTCAACCAAGTCCTACGTCCAAAGCCATCATTACGGTAAATCCCAACATGGCTCCGATGGTAGAATAATCAGATTCGTTGCCGGTTTGCGACTCAGGGATGATTTCTTCAACCACCACAAAAATCATGGCTCCCGCTGCGAAGGATAGTGCATATGGAAGAATCGGACTCATATATGTAACCAGCAATGCACCGGCTACCCCGGCAATCGGTTCTACCACAGCAGAAAGCTGCCCGTAAAAGAACGCTCTCTTTCGTGAAAATCCTTCTCTTCTCAACGGAATAGAAACAGCAGCTCCTTCCGGAAAATTTTGAAGACCAATGCCAATCGCCAAGGTTACAGCACTTATTAACACCGGCATTTCAGCTTCATTGGCCAATGCTCCAAAAGCAACCCCGATGGCAAGCCCTTCAGGAATATTGTGTAATGTAATGGCAATAATAAGCAACACACTTCTTTCCCAGGAAGTCTTAATTCCTTCTGCTTTTTCTATAGGCTGACGAAAGTGAACGTGGGGAAGAATTTGATCCACAATCAACAAAAACGCACCCCCGGCTAAAAAGCCAACAACGGCCGGTACCCATCCTGCTTTTCCGCTTTCTTCTGACATTTCAATGGCCGGTGCCAGCAAGGACCAAAAACTTGCCGCAATCATCACACCGGCTGAAAAGCCCAACATGGCGTTCAAAACCCTGCGGTTTATTTCCTTGAAAAAGAACACCAATCCGGCCCCCAAAGCCGTAACAGCCCAGGTAAATAAGGTAGCACCCAAGGCTAATAAAACCGGATCATATTTCAATAAATGTGCAACCGAATCTTTTATCATATATCTCTTTTCTCAAAACTAAATAAGGGAAGAGAAAATCATCGAGCAAATGTAAAAATTTATAGGGCTCAATGGGTCATTATCCGCGCTATATTTATTTTACTGATCTGCTCTGAAGATAAATGGAACTTATATTGATAAATGTCATGTGTTTTGTGCAGCACCAGTCAACTATACTCATTTAATTATACCTTTATTTCGTGGTATCATGAAGACCTCCATATTAAGATTTTTTATTTTGATGGGTGCCATAGCGATTTGCGGCATCCTCTTTCCTTCGAATGCCATTGCCCAAGCCATCGCTCCTCCTTATAAAATAGCAGATTGTGACGGCACACCAATCGATTTATACAAAGACCTTTCTGAAGGCAAAGTGATTGTAATCGGATGGGCCATGCCTTGCGCCACCTGCGTATCGCCATTGCTCAGTGTTCACAACGCCGTTTTGAACTTTGCCCTTTCAAAACCGGGTAGGGTTTCACTATGGATCGTAGACGATTATGCCTATACGAATTGTGAAACTTTAAAATCCTGGAGCAAAAACAACGGTATTGTATATGCCAAGTTTATCGTGTCTAACGATGTTAAAATGATGGATTTTGGATCGAATGGTATGCCAAAAATAGTGGTCATTGGCTGTACTTCGGGCAAAGTTTATTAAAATGTGAACAATACTCCGGAGGGAAACGGCGTAAACAACACCATCAATCAAGCGCTGAAAGATATCGCAACCGACGTGCTAACCTTTAATTCAAAGAATGCAGATGTAGAATTTAGTGCTTTAAAATCAGCGCTGGCCAGGGTAGGACACGATACGGTTACATTTAAGGCCGATAAAAAGGTGTATCGATCTTTACGGGAATGTTGTCATTACCGAAAAAACTGATCTGCACTAATCACACTTGCCATCCGGCTCACAGCTAGCCCCTTCTGAGGCTTTTATCTTCACATTTTCTTCGGTGAGTGCTACCTTTTCAAATGTTTTTAGAAATAATTCCACGGGTTGAGCTCCCGATATGGCGTATCGGTCATTGATTAGAAAAAACGGGACACCCGAAAGCCCGATGGTTTTGGCTTCGTATAAATCCGCTTCCAATTTTGATTGAAGGGAAGAATCGGTGAACAGCGTGCCCAAATCATCAGAAGAGAGTCCAATTTTCTTTCCCAAATCCTTCAAAACAGTAGTGTCTGCTACATTTTTACCTTCCATAAAATAGGCATTGAACAGCCTTTCTTCGGCTGCTTCTCCCAATCCCTTTTGTTTTGCGAGCTGAATCAGCAAATGTGCTTTATAGGTGCTCACCGGTATGGGTTTACTGAAATCGTAATTCAATCCTGCTTCTTTGCCCATGGCCTCTACATGATGGGTCATCTGTTTCACTTGCTGCATCGAAAGACCCTTCTTTTCAGAAAGCATTTCCATCACATTTTGATCGGTCTCATCGGGCAGGGTAGGATCGAGGAGGTAACTCTTCCACTCAATTTGCACCTGATCCCGATGCTCATAGGCTTTTAGGGCAGATTCGAGATGCCTTTTGCCGATGTAACAAAATGGACAGGAAACATCAGACCAAATTTCAATTTTCATGATTGTATTATTAGAAGGATTTTGAGCCCAAACACTGGGAATTATTAAGCAGACCAAGACAGATGTAAGGGCCAATCCTTTCATAAGAAACGGAACAAGTAAAAAGTAGAATTGTTTTTCATCACCCCATCATTACATCGTTACATCGCTACATCGTTACATTGCTGCATCCTTACATCGTTTCATCGTTACATCTTCCCATCATACCATAAACCAAAGAAAGAGTGCCCCTAAAATAATTCGATAATACCCGAAGTATTTGAAC